>NZ_JAPDBE010000029.1:0-60964 GCF_027705025.1 Aeromonas sp. D3
CCGAAACCAAATCAACAGGTTTCGGATTTTTACACATCAGCAGGATCGGTCAATGGATCCTTAACTGATCGGCATTAAGCCAATGGCTCGCTTTTTTGCATTCAATTCAAGGGGTCGATCAGGAGAGACGACGCTTGAACTCGCCGGTGCGGCTGTCGATTTCGATCTTGTCGCCGATCTCTACGAAGGCGGCAACCGCCAGCTCGTAGCCAGTGCCCTTCAGGCGGGCAGGCTTGGTCACTTTACCTGAGGTGTCGCCACGGGCGGCCGGCTCAGTGTACTCAACTTCGCGAACTATGGTGGTCGGCAGTTCTACGGAGATGGCTTTCTCGTTGTAGAAAGTCACTTCGCAGATGTCTTCCATGCCGTCTACCAGGTAGTTCAGCACGTCACCCAGGTTGTCTTTCTCGACGTCGTACTGGTTGTACTCGGTATCCATGAAGACATACAGGGGATCGGAGAAGTAGGAGTAGGTGCACTCTTTACGCTCCAGCTGAACCACGTCCAGCTTGTCGTCGGCCTTGAATACGGTCTCGGTCGCGCTACCGTTGAGCAGACCCTTCAGTTTCATCTTGACCACGGCGGAGTTACGGCCGGATTTGTTGAACTCAGCCTTCTGGACCACCATCGGCTCGGTGCCGATCATGACTACGTTACCAGCGCGGATTTCCTGTGCGGTTTTCATGTAAAAAATTCCTGTTCGTGAAACGGACGGATAAAAACTGCCAGATTATATACGGCTTTCCAAAAATTTCACCAACCGCGTGACGAGATCCCCGTCCTCGAGCAGCTTCTGTGACCAGCTTCGCGCATCTTGCTGCCAAATAGCGCTATATCGGGGCCATTGGGCCCAAAGTTTGCTGGTATCTTCCCCCAGGTTGAGGGCGTGGTTGAAAGCCCGCAACCATTGGGCTGCCTCCGGGGAAAAGTCCGCCAGATAGTGATCGAGAAAACCGTCCAGCTTGACCATGTGGGCCTGCTCTTCCTGCGGGTAGATGTGCCACAGGAAGGGGCGGGCGGCCCACTGTGCCCGCACGAAGGAGTCCTCGCCGCGCACCAGATTGAGATCGCAGCTCCACAGCAGCCGGTCGTAGCCTGCCTGATCCGTCATGGGCAGCAGCTTGATGGTGAGGCTGCCCGCGTGCAGCAAATCCCCCGCCTTGGTAGTGGCGATGGCGCTCGCAAGGCCGGCGCCGCGCAGCACGTCATTGAGCGAGCGCCCCAGCGGTAATAGCAAAGTAACGGGGGTTGGGCTCTGACACCAGCCCTCTATCAGGCTCACAAGCGCTTCGCTCTCGTAGGTAAAGAGGCTGACTCTCAGCTCATTGTCCCCTTTGGGCGGCAATCCCAGGCTGGCCCAGTAGGCGGCAAGGCCAATCTCATCCTGTTGCCACTGCTCGCAGGCGGCGATGAGCCCCTGCTCGCACAAGAGGCCGCCGGTTCTGGGGGTGAAGCCCGGGAAGAAGAAGTATTTTTTGAGGCTCAGGTCGCCGACCCGCTGGGGCGACGCAAGGCCGTGGCAATCCTCGACCCAGGGTTCGGCCGAGAGGTACTCCAGATTGATCCAGCAGGGGGTTGGCTGCTGCTGCGTCATACGTTGGGTAAAGGCAGCGGGCAGTTCGCAGGCAAACGCCTCTATGACTACCTTTGCCGGGATCACATCCGCCGGCAGCGCGTCGTGCCAGTGCTGGATATAGATGCCCTGTTGCCACTGACCGTCCAGCGCGGGATCGAGCCCCGGGCAGATGCGGGCGAAGCTGGCCAGATCGTCCACCCAGAGCCTGACGCTACCCTGGTCTTGCTGTTTCAGCTGACGAGCGAGCCGCCAGGTGACGCCTATGTCGCCGAAGTTGTCCACGACGCAGCAGAAAATATCCCAGTCGAATGGCGGTAGTTTGAGTGGCGAAGAGGTTGTCATGTGAGGGCACCGATGGAAAAGAGATACAAAAAAACCGGTGTGCAGGGTAGCACACCGGTTGGCTGGCTTCTAAGGGACTGCCGTCAGCCTGCCTGGCTCATCGCGTTGCGCTGGCAGACAGCAGGGGCAGGTTTACTCCTTGCCGTAGACGTTGTTTTCTTGCTCGCGCACCCGGATGAAGGTGGTGTGTGCTGAGTTCAGCTCCTTTCTCGGGGCAAACTCATTCCTTGCCGTAGACGTTATTTTCTTGCTCGCGCACCCGGATGAAGGTGGTCCGTTTGGTCAGCTCCTTGAGCTGGCTGGCGCCGACGTAGGTGCAGGTGGAGCGCACACCGCCCAGGATGTCGCGCACCGTGTTCTCGACCGGGCCGCGATAGGGCAACAGTACCGTTTTGCCCTCGGAGGCACGATAGTCGGCGACGCCGCCGGCGTGCTTGTCCATGGCACTCGATGAGCTCATGCCGTAGAACTTCATGAAGGGGGTGCCATCCACGTCCACCACTTCGCCGCCGCACTCCTCGTGGGCTGCCAGCATGCCGCCCAGCATCACGAAGTCGGCGCCGCCGCCGAAGGCTTTGGCTACGTCACCCGGGCAGGTACAGCCGCCGTCACCGACGATCTGGCCACCGAGGCCGTGGGCCGCATCGGCACACTCTATGATGGCGGAGAGCTGGGGATAGCCGACCCCTGTCTTGACCCGGGTGGTACAGACCGAGCCCGGGCCTATGCCGACCTTGACGATGTCGGCACCGGAGAGGATCAGCTCCTCGACCATCTCGCCGGTTACCACGTTGCCTGCCAGGATGACGTGGTTCGGGCAGGCTTCACGGATCTTGCGCAGGAACTCGACGAAGTGCTGGGAGTAGCCGTTGGCCACGTCCACGCAGATGAAACGCAGGGCCGCCGACATGGCCAGGATCTGGCGGGTCTTGGTGAAATCGTCTTCGGAGGTGCCGGTCGATACCATGACATGGCCGAGCAGGGTCGGATCCGTGCTGTTGACGAAGGCTTGCCACTGCTCAAGGCTGTAGTGCTTGTGTACCGCTGTCATCATCTCGAAGCCTGCCAGTGTCCTGGCCATGGCGAAGCTGCCGACGGTATCCATGTTGGCTGCGATGACGGGAACGCCCTGCCATTGGGTCTGGGTGTGCTTGAAGGTGAACTGACGGGTCAGGCTGACTTGGGAACGGCTCTTGAGGGTAGAGCGCTTGGGGCGGAACAGGACATCCTTGAAACCGAGCTTCAAGTCTTCTTCGATACGCATTACGAATTCCTTATTGAGCCTTGTTGAAAGTCACTTTTGCAGTGGTCAATTTTCGGCAGGCGCAAAAAAACCGGCGGTTTTCAGGGCCTCCGGTTTACAACAGTGTAGGCAAAAATCCCGCCAGAACAAGACTGATAATTCACACATCATTGTGGTAGCCTTTGGCGTCACAACCTGAGCGCAGCCTCAGGTGTCATCCAGCACCACTTTTTCTCCGAACGCTTCCGCCAGTTAACGCTTCAAAAGAATCCCTTTATGGCTTGAGGTCGTGATCCTGACGCGGGCAGCTCGAGCGCCGCGCTCATCGGCCTGACGCCGCGTTTCGTCAGTTGACAGCAGGCGTTTCCATCCCCACTCTTGGCCTCTCGGGCCCTTGTCGGCCCTGATCTGACGAGGAATGAAGATGCTTGTATTGCGAACCATGACCTTGCTGTTGGCTTGCCTCTCCCTGCCGGGAATGGCATGGGCGGCAGCGTCCCCTGCCGTGTATGGCTGGATTGAGAAGGGACTGATCATGCCAGGCGGTGTGGCGGTGAAGATGAAACTCGATACAGGCGCTCTGACCTCTTCAATGGATGCGCGGGATCTGCACCACTTCAAGCGCGATGGCAAATCCTGGGTGCGCTTTACCCTGCAACTGACCGATGCCAACACCGACAAGCCGGTGAGCCAGACGCTGGAGCGGCCGGTGGAGCGCATGGTCAAGGTGCGAGGCGCCGGTGGCATGGAGCAGCGGCCGACGGTGACCATGTCCATCTGTCTGGGGGACAAGGTGTACAAGGAGTGGTTCACCCTGCGGGATCGCAGCAAGATGATCTATCCGGTGCTGATTGGCCGTCGTCTGCTGGCGGAGCTGGGGGCTGTGGATTCGAGCCAAACCTTTACGGTGAAGCCCGCTTGCCGTTGAAGGTCAGTGTGAATGTCACGAACAAGGAAGTGGAGGCCCCGGCCTCCACTTTTTATTGATGCGCCTTGCCGGCTTTATGCCAAGGCGCGCAGGGGCGGCGCAGGCAGCCGCACGCTGACTTCCAGTCCCCCCTCTGGCCGGTTGTGGATGTCCAGATCTGCGCCGTGCAACTGGGCGATGCGCGAGACGATGGCCATGCCGAGCCCGACTCCGTCACCTTGCTGTGGATTGACCCGAAAGAAGCGTTCACACAGGCGCGACAGAGCCGCAGTGGGAATGCCGGGGCCTGTATCGCGGATATCGATCCTGACCTGATTGCCCTCCTGCTGCACCTCGACCGCGATCTCGCCCTGGGCCGGGGTGTAACGCAGCGCGTTGTCGATGAGGTTGCTGAACATCAGATCCAGCAGTGTGCTTTGACCCATCACAGTCAAGTGCTCGGCTCCTTCCAGTGACAGCTGCTGGCCCTTTTTAAGGGCGATGGGCGCCAGCGTGGCCAGTGTGCCTTGCAGCAAATTCCCCAGGTCAAGTTCGGTCAGCTCCAATCCTTGCTGGCTGTCGATGCGCGCCTGGGTCAGCAACTGGCGGATCAAGCGATCGCTGCGATCGAGCGCCAGCAACATCTTGTGAAGTGACTGCTGGCGGCTGGCGTCATCCTCGGCGGCCAGCGCATTCTCGCTGTGGATGCGCAGTACCGCCAGCGGCGTGCGCAGCTCGTGGGCCGCCTCGTTGGTAAATTGCTTCTCCCGCTCTATGGTGTCGGCCAGAGCGTGCATCAGGCGGTTGATCTCGTCGGTGAGCGGAGTCAGCTCCTGGGCGCGGATCTTCAGATTGAGCGGGCTCAAGTTGGCAGGATGACGTTCGCCTATGGCCTGTGCCAGCAGTCGCAGCGGCGCCAGGCCACGGGAGATGAGCCACCATAGCAGACCGAGCAGGAAGGGCAGCGTGATGAGCAGCGGCAGCATGGCCAGGGTAGCCATCTTGCTGGCCAGTTCACTGCGCTCGTCATCCCGCTCCGCCACAACGAGCCAGGTATGCTCGTTCTGGTTATAGAGAGTGAAAGTGCGCCATTGATGCCGGTCTTTTTCTACCGTGTTGAAGCCGGGGGCCAGCTCGACCAAGGGCTGGTTCGGGGCGCTCGGGGAGCGCAGCAGTATGCCGCCTTGCTCATTGAGCAGCTGAAAGTAGAGATTGCGCTCGAACTCGTGCCCAAGGGGGGTCAGCTCCCTGTCCTCTCCTCGCAGATTGAAGCTGGTGTCCTTTTGCCACTGGTCCGGGTTGTGCTGTTCCCACTCTTCATAGACGGTGCCGTTGGCGGGCAGGGCGCTGTGCTGATCCAGATAGCGGCTGAGCAGTTGGTTGGTGATGCGGGAGGATTGAGCGAGACGAGCATCGAACAGCTCCTCCATCTCGTGGCTCGCTTCCAGATAACCGATAAGGGCGCTGATGGCCAGGCTGGTACTGACCAGCGCCAATATGCCGGAGAGCAGAAAGCGGCGGATGGAGCGGGGGTGATTCATGCAAAGGGCTCCCTGTGCTGTGGCTGCTCAGAGTCGGGGGATATGTTGCCGCTGCCGCGAGCTGAACCAGGGTGACTCATGCAAGGTGACCTTTATGCTGTGACTGTTCAAGCTGGGGGACTATGTAACCTACACCACGGATATTGCGGATGAGGTCGCTGTAGAACTTTTTGCGCAGATGGTGGATATGCACCTCCACCGCATTGCTCTCGGCGCCTTCATCCCAGCCATACAGGCTCTGCTGCAACTGATCCTTGCTCAGTACCCGGCCGCTCTGGGTAACGAGCTCCTGCAACAGCTTGTATTCGTGGGGGGTGAGCTTGACCGGTTCGCCCCTATAGGTGACCTGTTGTGACTCAGGGTGGATGAGGATGTCGCCATATTCGAGCACCGCCTGGGCTTGCCCCTTGCTGCGCCGCACTAGGGCGCGCAGGCGGGCATTGAGCTCCTGCAGGGCGAAGGGCTTGACCATGTAATCGTCGGATCCCGCATCCAGCCCCAGTACCCTGTCGTCCAGGGCATCGCGGGCCGTGAGGATCAGTACCGGCAGCACCTGGCCTTCCCGGCGCAACTTGCGCAGCAAGCTGATGCCGTCGATGTCCGGCAGATTGAGATCCAGAATGAGGGCGGCGAACTCCTCACTCTTGAGCACAGACAGGGCGGGCAGCCCCTGCTGCAGCCAGTCCACTGTGTAGCCACTGCTGCGCAGGGCATCCACCATGCCATCGCCCAGCATCACATCATCTTCTACCAGCAGGATCCGCATTGTGTTCCCCCTTGCTACCTGGTTCATGGTTTACGCCAGTGACATAAACGACGCTGCCCACCAGTATGCAAGCGGGCGGGCAGAGTTTACATCACTGATTTATCAGGGTGATTTATAGCTTGGCGAGCCGGTCGCGGATTTCGAGGCGACGACCCTGATCTGCCAGCTCGCGGCCGGGGCGGTCCGGTGCGGCCAGCGCCTTGTCCAGATAGGTTTTCGCTTCGGCTTTGCGACCCTGATCCAGCAGGAAGTCGCCATAGAAGAAGTTGGGATCTATGCCGGCGGGGTTGAGTGCCAGCGCCTGCTTGAGTAGCTCCTCTGCCTTTTCATCATCGCCAAATCCCACCGGCCAGCCCGGTACCTGGTAGTAGAGTGAGCCCAGACTGGTGTAGGCAGAGCCTTCCAGCGCCTTGGGATCCTGCTTGAGGGCGATCTCCAGTTTGGCCTTGGCCTCTTTCACCAGACCCAGGGCATCAAGCCCACCCTTGGCGCCGGCCCAGGTGCTCTTGACGATGGCCGACCAGATCAGCAGGTCGGTCCGAAAGGCCTCTTTGGCGCTGGCCTGATCGGTCTGGCTGCTCAGGGTTTCAAGGCAGCTCTCCTTGGCCTTGCCGGTTTGCTGGTACTGGCAGACGGCCCACTGTTGCTGGATCGGAATAAGCGCATCATCCGCAGCCGCGACACAGCTTGAACCCAGCAGGAGGGCGATGGCACAGGAGGTGGTAGAGTTAAGGGAAAAGCTCATATCAAGGTTCCTTTTTGGTCGGGATCGGGCGGGACAATGCCGGTTGCGGCGCAGCTCTTGCGCTGGTGTCTGCCGTCCTTGGTGGAAGGTGGCGGGCGTAGCGTTCAATGATGGGCAGTTGTTTGGCCAGCGCCCGATCGACAATGCCGGGCAGCAAGGCATTGAGCCGTACGAACAGTTTTTCCGGCCAGCCGAGCCAACTGCGGCGGGTCTCGTTGCACAGAGCGATGACGGCGGCTTCGGCGACTTCCTGCGGGCTGTCGGTCTGGGTTCCGAGCTCGGCATTCATCTCGTATGCTGCCTCTGAGTTGAGACGGGTACGGGTCGCACGGGGAGAGAAGTGCAGCACTTTGATGCCGGAGCCTTCCAGTTCCCGTCCCAGCGCTTCGCTAAAGCCGCGCAGGGCGAACTTGCTGGCACAGTAGACGCTGTAACCCGGATACCCTATGGCACCAAAACTGGAGCCGATATTCATGATGATGGCGGGTTTACGCAAATGGGGCAGCAGGGTGCGGGTAAGCTGAATAGGGGCCTCGATGTTGAGCAGCAGCTGACGCTCCACCTGCTCGGCGCTTTGATCTTCCAGCCAGGCGAACTGGTTGCAGCCAGCGTTGTTGATCAGCACATCCAACCCCTCTTCCAATGCAGGGTGTTGCAGCGAACGGGCCCGTTCCTGGTGGGATCCCAGATCGGCGACCACTGTCTGGTGGCGTTCCGGATGGGGCAGCTCCTTGCAGAGGCGATCCAGCACGCTGGCTCGGCGACCGTGCAGCAACAGGTGTGCCCCCTGCGCCGCCAGCTCCTGGGCCAGCGCTTCGCCTATCCCGCCGCTTGCACCCGTGAGCAGCACTCGCTTTCCTTGCAGTTTCATAGGGTTGGGGTTCCTGTTCCTTGATTGAGCCTGCCGTGGGTGAGCGACATGTCTTTCTCCCTTTGCCGTCTCATTGCGGGTTGTCTGTCAGCTGATAGAGCATGTCGGCATAGAGGCGATAAACCACCTTGGCCGAGTGGATGATGGCGGCCTGATCGGCGGGATCTTCAACCCGGTTCATCAGGGACTCGAAGAACTTGAGATGCTCCTGATCCAGAGTGCCGTGGGAACTCAGGTAGCTCATGGCCTGGGGTGGCAGACCGAGGCCCGCCTTCAACTGATCGGCCACGGTCAGGGCGATGGCGACACTGGTGCCTTCCAGCACCTGCACCATGCCGAAGAACCCCATGGGGTTGCCGCGCTGGATCTGGTCATAGAGAAAAGCCACCATCAGCTCGATAGGCAGACCGGGCTGGCCATGGCGCACTGCCTCGGCATCCCCGCCACAGGCGCGGATATCGTTCAGGATCCACTCCTGATGGCCGTACTCCTCCTCGATATATTCGGCAATGGCGCCCCGTACCCATTCGTACTCCTGACCCAGCTTGCCGCCTGTGGCCATCAGCAGCGGTACCGTATGGCGCACGTGGTAGAAGGCTTGAGACAGAAAATCAACATAGGTGCCGCGGGAGATATCTCCCTTGCGGCACGCCTCTATGATGGGGGCATTGAACAGATGTTCCCGTGCCGATGCGGTAGCGTGTTGCAGCGTGTGATAGAAGCTCATGAGGTCTCTCCGGTAAGGCATTGGCTGATTTGACGGGAAAAGTGGTGATAGATCCGCTCGCGGCGGGGGCGACCGTTGGCAGTCAGCAGATCGGGATGCTGATCCAGTGTCACCGGCAGCCAGTGATGGATGCGGGCATAGTCGGGCAGGCGCTGATTGAGCTGCTCAACCTGTTGCGCCAGCTGGGCGTCTTCCCCGGGTCGCGACTGGATCAGGGCGACGTTGGCGGGCTGGCCATCGCCGAAGATCACGATGCGGGCAATGGCCGGACAGAGCTGGGCTTCTGCCTCGACCCATTCGGGGGAGAAGTTGCGGCCAAAGGCGGTGATCTGCACGTTCTTCTTGCGCCCCGTGATGTGCAGGTAACCCGCCTCATCCAGATGACCCAGATCGCCGGTGGCGATCTGCACGGTAGAAGGGTCATCGGTGGCAAACTGGGCGGGTTGTGGTTCGTCTGAGCCCAAATAACCCAGCATGGCAGCGCCCTCCACCAAGATCTCGCCATCAGCGGCGATCTTGATCCGGCAGTGGGGCAGGGGCTGACCCACGCTGCCGAGGCTGTGGCCATCAGGCCCATTGAGTGCGACGACGGAGCCGCATTCCGACAGGCCATAGCCTTCAAACACCGGCAGCCCCAGCTTGCGGGCGCGACTGATAAGCTCGGGGGCGACCTTGCCGCCGCCCACGGCGACTAAGCGCAGGCTGGTGAGACGTTCGGCCAGTGCCACATCGGCACTGCACAGGGCGAGCAGCAGGCGCAGCAACTCGGGCACCAGCACCAGGCTGTGGGTGGGCCAGCGCAGCAGGGCCTGGGTCAGGGTGGCCGGATCCAGCTTGCTGGAGCCGGAAAATCCCAGTTCACCCAGCGAGGGAATACGGCTGCAGGCACCGGTGAGCAACAGCACGTAGAGGCCGGTCAGGTTCTCCAGCAGTGTGGTCAGCGGCAGCAGGGTCAGGTGTTTCTCTACCTGCGCCGGGGCGACTCGCCGGGCCAGTGAATCACAGACCGCCATCATATGTTCAAGGGAGAGACAGACCCCCTTGGGTTGCCCCGTGCTGCCGGAGGTGTAGGTTATCTTGGCGGTACCAGCAGGCAGGGTGGGCACCCGTACCGGCTGGATGCGCCACAATGGCAATTCACCCACAGAGAGCAGCAGTGGCGAGCTTGCCTGCCAGCCCTGATGATGAGGGCCGATCAGGGCATCTGCGCCGCTGCTCTCCAGTAGCCACTCCTGCTGCTCCGGGCTGAAAAAGTGCGGCACAGGAATGACCACTATGCCTGCCTTTGCACAGGCGAGATCGATCAGCGCCCAGGGCAGGCCGTTATCCAGTTGCAGTGCCAGCCGGGCAATGCCTGCCTGTTGCAGGCGCTCGGCCAGGGCGGAGATCTGCAGCCACAACTGTTCGTAGCTGATCCTATGATTGCTGCCGCTCAGCGCCGTGCTGTGCGGATCACTGTGGGCGAAGTGGGCTATCCGGTCGAACAGCATCATAAGGCGCTCCGCTGCGGGCAGTTGAACAGGGATGGCATGGGGGCGAGCAAGGAGAGCAGCAAGCTGCCCTGGGCCAGGGCTTGCCGCCCCTGATTGAGGTCACCCACCATCACCTTGGGCTGGCAGTGGTAGTAGGCTCCCCAGGCATTGGCATCCTCTCCGACCTGGTCGGCCCTGGCGGGGGCCAGCTCGATCAGGCTGAGACTGAGGCGATGAAAACTGTTGCGCAGTTTGGCTGTGCTGGTGAAGACAACGTGATCGAGGGCGTTGTCGCACAGCAAACGACACAGCGCCGCAAACATCAGGCGGGCATTGCCCGGTTCGCTGCAGGCCAGATTGCCGACCTCGACGATGCGATCCCGCCGGGCACGCACACCCAGCCGGGTCTCGATGGCTGCCTCTATGGGCTGATCCAGATACTGTTCCAGATAGAGGCGCTCCTCGCTGGCCTGCTTGAGGCCACAGGCGCCGACCAGCAAGCCATCGGCCCGGTAGAGACCCAGCAAGCAGGGCAGGAAGTGGGGGATACGGGCATCGAATTCGTGGCTGTAGGCGGCCTGAATATAAGCCTGCAAGGCCATGACCTGTTCCGGTGTGTCGGCCAGGATCAGCCGGTAGGGGGCTTGAATGTCTGTGGTCATGGATGGCTCCTTCTTGTCTGTTAGGGTCAGACTAAAGGGGCAAACTTAAGAAACACTTAAGAGTGGGAAGAACAGCCTCATTTTTACCCAAAGGAACAGAAAACAGCCGCAACTAGCGGGGCTGCAGGCGGTTATTCCATGGGACAAAACCCCTTGTCAGCGGCCGCCGGGGCAGGCAAGCTGGCGCCCATTTCGAGCCCATCCCGGATTGGGCCTGTCACTCTCGTGAGGAAATCCCATGTGCCCGTCTCCTTGCCCGCTGTGCGGTGCAGTCGATTCCTATGCGCTGCCGGTGGCCGGCAAGCATTACCATCGTTGCCGGTCCTGCGAGCTGGTCTGGCTGGATGGCGCCGATCATCTGGGGCCGTCAGCGGAGAAGGCAGTCTATGACGGACACGACAATCAGGTGGACGATCCCCGCTACCGCCATTTTCTGATGCGTGCCTTCGGCGAGGTGCTGAGCCGGGTGCCGCCACCGGCCAGCGGCCTCGATTTTGGCTGTGGCCCCGGGCCTGCGCTCATCGCCATGGGGCGGGAGGCGGGCTACCAGATGGCGGGTTATGACAAGTTCTATGCCGATCTTCCCGACTTGCTCACCCGCCAGTATGACTTCATCACCAGCACTGAGGTAATCGAGCATATCGCCGACCCGCGCGCTGCACTGGACGTGCTCTGGGGCTGCCTCAAGCCCGGCGGCATCCTGGTGCTGCAGACCCAGCGGGTGCTGGACGATGACCGTTTCAAAACCTGGCGCTATCGGCACGACCCGACCCACATCGTCTTTTTTGCCGAGGCCTCGTTTCGCGCGGTGGCCATTCGCTGGCAGGCCGACGTCCTGTTTCCCCATGGGGATGTGGTCGTCTTCACCAAACCCTGAGCAGGGCGTTTTCATTTGGTCATGAGTTGGGCATGCTGGTGGCCTTAAACCCTGGAACGGATGCCCCTATTTCCATGTCGATCCCTCATTTGTCACTGCAAGATGCCCGCCACCTGCAGCTCGCAGCCCAGGGGCTGCTGACCCCGCGTCGTGCCAAGGCCAAGCCTGCGGATCTGCTGGCGACCATTCGGCGTATGGCGCTGCTGCAGATAGATACCATTTCAGTGGTGGCGCGCAGCCCCTATCTGGTGCTGTTCAGCCGACTGGGGCAGTACGATCCTCGCTGGCTCGAACAACTGTTGGCCGAGGGGGACATCTTCGAGTATTGGGCCCATGAGGCCTGTTTCATTCCCCGCGAGGATTACCGCCTGCTGCGTCATCGCATGCTGGATCCTGCCGCCATGGGCTGGAAGTTTTCGGCCAACTGGCTAGCCACCCATCAGCAGGAGATAGGCCAGATTATCGAGCGTATTCGCCAGCATGGCCCGGTGCGGGCCGCCGACTTTGAGCGCAAGGGGGAGAAGGGCAACGGCTGGTGGGACTGGAAGCCGGAGAAACGCCATCTTGAGGTGCTCTTTACCGCAGGCCAGCTGATGGTGCGCGAGCGGCGCAATTTCCAGCGAGTCTATGATCTCGCCGAGCGGGTCATGCCCGACTGGTGTGACGAGCGGGATTTGCCGAGCCAGGAACAGGTCCGGCGGGAGATGGTGCAGGCAAGTTGCCGCGCCCTTGGGCTGGTCAAGACCGGCTGGGTCGCCGACTACTATCGGCTGCGCCGCGGTAAATACGATGTCCTGCTCCATCAGCTGGCGGACGAGGGGGAGCTGTTACCGGTACGGGTGGAAGGGTGGCAGCACGGCGCCTTTGTTCATGCATCCCTCGCCGATGAGTTGGCCATGGCCCGGGCCGGCACCCTCAAGGCGACCCACACCACGGTACTGTCGCCGTTTGATCCCCTGGTCTGGGATCGCAAGCGGGTCAGCGAGCTGTTCAACTTTGACTATCGCATCGAGTGCTATACCCCGGCGCCAAAGCGCCAGTATGGCTACTTCGTGTTGCCGCTGCTGCACCGTGGCAAGCTGGTGGGGCGCATGGATGCCAAGGCCCATCGCCAGCAGGGGATCTTCGAGATCAAAAGCCTCTATCTGGAAGATGGGGTGAGAGTGACCCGTACACTGGCGCAGGATTTGGCCAGAGCGCTGCAAAAGTTGGCCGACTGGCATCAGACGCCGGCCCTGCAATACGGCGTCATTCCCGCACCCCTGCTGGCGCTGTGGTCGGAGTCATTGTTTACTATTTAGTTTATTGATTAGTAAGTATTTTTAAGTTTTTTAACGCTAGTTGGTTGGCGGGCAGCTACCAGATCACACCATGGGAGGCATCAGTATGGTGACAGGAAAAGAAGATAATGCACTGCTTCGCGGTGTTTCAGCAGAGTTCGGTTACTACCCGGTGTTCTGCAATATTGAGACCGATAGATTCTCTATCAGAACACTTCCCGAATATGAAAGTATCGTAGCGGTCGTATCAGGAGACTCGAATGTCCTCAAAGGTTGGATCTATCCGGGGGCACTGCAATATAGAGAATTTATGAACGGAAATGTTCGTTCAATGCCGTACAACGCTCGAGTTTTCGGTCTTCCCATGACCCATGTCCTGACGCTTCCTGAGAGTAGAAATAGAGAGGAACTCGATTTCGTTGTGTGGTGCTTATCCTTTTTCATCGGTATGCGGCTAACCACAACAGAGGCGGGCTTTCTTGATGCAACCCCCATCCAGCCGGGAAAGCTCGTTGATTTTATCCTGAGTCGCAGCACTATCGCTGATGTCATCGAGTTGGCGCTGGACTATCTGGAATCGGAGCGTGGTGATGCTCGTGCACCTAAGCGGGTGACAGCTGTCATCCATGCCTTGTTTCTGGCGCAGTATCCACAGAATCTCTCTTTTGAGCGGTTTCAGTACCTCTACATGGCACTGGATGCCTGTTTCAAGCTTGTTGTCGACAAGGAGGCGACGACGTCTCGCATTTCTCATGCTGGGCGTGTTCAATGGATGTGTGAAAAGTTTGATATGCCCGTGCCTGATTGGGCTAAGCACAGCCAAACTGAGCCCTCATCGCTATCAGTCGTTCGTAATTACACCTTCCACGAAGCCATCTTCTTTGATGGGCCGTTGGGATTTGCGAGTTATGGTGGTAACCAGCGCTTAGCAGAACAGGAAAACACCCTACTGCAAATGGAAGCATTGGTTTGTCGTTTGCTGGTGGCTATCCTTGGTAAACCTAGCGTCGGTTATGTTAAAACTTCCGTCAATTCTCGAGAAATTCATGCACTTGAACTGTGTGGATGAAGGCCTGAGTTAAACCGCAAATAAAAAACCGGGCACTGGGCCCGGTTTGTCATTCAGTCAATCAATATGCGCTTACTGGAATACCAGCACCATCAGCAGACCGACGGTAATGGCAGACACCAGGAAGGCGAAGCCATAGAACACATAGTGGTGCAGCTTGGTGGTGTGGATCCCCAGATCATGCAGACCGTGGTAGATACGGTGCATGCCGTGCCAGATCGGCAGGGCGATGATCACCAGCAGTATGCAGGCACCCCACCAGGAGCTGGCGAATGCGTGGGCACGATCAAAGCTCATGGTCTCCACGTCCATGATACCCATGGGCACCAGCAGACCTGTGATGAGGACAATCACCGGCAGCAGCATGGCAACCACCATGCCACCGGCACCAAACAATCCCCAGTAGATGGGCTCGTCAGAACGTCTCATTATTAATCTCCTCAAGCCACGATGATCAGGATCAGCAGGGATACCACCGCCAGCGCCACATACTGGGCGATAACGATCGGCTTCTCCGGCACCAGGTCTTCACCACGGAAGATGCGCATGGCCTTGGGCGCCAGGGCGAACCAGGTCTTGGCGTGAAACAGGCAGGCTGCCAGCGCAATGACGTGGAACAGGATGGCGATCGGGCTTTGCAGGGATTCCAACCAGCCGTTGAACGCTTCCTGACCCTGAACCAGTCGCAGCAGACCCCACATCAGCACGACGGCATAGATGGAGACGAAGATACTGGTGCCTTCACGGATCATGTAACCGGTGTAGAAGGCATTCTTCAGCCACCAGTCTTTCTTCATTTCGCGGACGTAAGGCTTACGTTTGCTATTGGTGTTGTTCATGGTCTCATTCCTGATCTCAATCTGGCTTGAACATGGCGATCATGTAGTCCTTGGCACTCTCGACCTTGCCAAGCTGAATGGCTGCAGCCGGATCCACGCCCTTGGGGCAGACATCGGAGCAATAACCCACGAAAGTACAACCCCAGACGCCTTCGTCCTGGCTGATGATCTTCATCCGCTCCTTGGACGCGCTGTCACGGTTGTCGGCGTTGTAGCGATAGGCCAGTGCCAGTGTCGCCGGACCGGTGAACTTCTTGTTGATGCCATACTGCGGGCAGGCCGCATAGCACAGACCACAGTTGATGCACATGGAGAACTGGTGATATTTCGCCATGTCAGCCGGGGTCTGGGTGTACTCGCCATCACACAGGCTGCGCGGTTCGCTCGGGATGATGTAGGGCTTGATGCTCTCCAGCTTCTCGATGAAATCGGACATGTCGACCACCAGATCACGCTCGATCGGGAAGTTGTTGAGCGGCTCGATTTTCATCTTGCCTGGCAGATAATCGCGCAGGAAGGTCTTGCAGCCCAGCTTGGGAATGCCGTTGACCATCATGCCACACGAGCCGCAGATCGCCATACGGCAGGACCAGCGGAAGCTCAGGGTGGAGTCGAGCTGATCCTTGATGTATTGCAGGGCATCCAGCAGGGACATCTCTTTCAGGTAAGGCACCTGAAAGGTCTGCATCCAGGGCTCGTTGTCCTGCTCCGGGCGATAACGCAGGATTTCAATTTCGATCATCTCAGCCATTCTTCTTAGCCTCGTCTTGTTTCTCACCCTCGGAACCGTACACACGCTTGGCCGGTTGGGATTTAGTGATCTTCACATCGGAGTAATCGATGGTCGGGGCGCCTTCCTGGTTGTAGAAGGAGAGGGTGTGCTTGAGGAAGTTCACGTCATCACGCTCTTCGTAACCGTCCAGACGCTGGTGGGAACCGCGGGACTCTTTCCGGTTGAGAGCGGAGTGCGCCATGGCTTCGGCCACGTCCAGCATGTAGCCCAGTTCGATGGCGTACAGCAGATCCGTGTTGAAGACAGAGGACTTGTCGTTGATCTTGACCTTTTTGTAGCGTGCCTTCAGCTCGTTGATCTTGTCGATGGTGCCTTGCATCAGCTCTTCGGTACGGTAGATACCGACACCGGCTTCCATGGACATGCCCAATTCGTTGCGGATATCGGCCGGGTTTTCGGTCCCGTCTATGTCCATCAGCGAGAGGTGCTGCTTGATCAGTTGCTCGGCCTTGGCGGCCAGCGCTTGCGTGTCGCCGTGGGCTTGGGTCTTGGCGAATTCGCCAGCGTGCTCACCCGCTACCTTGCCGAACACCACTATCTCGGACAGGGAGTTGGAGCCCAGGCGGTTAGCGCCGTGCAGGCCGACGGAGGCACACTCGCCCAGGGCGTACAGACCCGGCATGCGGGTAGCACACTGACCGTTGGTCTCGATACCCCCCATGGTGTAGTGGGCAGTCGGACGTACCGGGATCGGCTCCTTGACCGGATCCACACCCACGTAGGCCTTGGCCAGCTCGCAGATGAAGGGCAGACGCTCTTTCAGATACTTCTCGCCGAGGTGGCGCAGGTCGAGGTGAACCACGTCGCCCATCGGGCCCTGGATCACGCGGCCTTTCTGCTGCTCTTGCCAGAATGCTTGGGAGAGACGGTCACGGGGACCCAGCTCCATGTGCTTGTTCTTCGGCTGGCCGACCGGGGTTTCCGGGCCCAGACCATAGTCTTGCAGATAGCGGTAGCCATCCTTGTTGACCAGAATGCCACCTTCACCGCGACAACCTTCGGTCATCAGTATGCCGGTACCAGGCAGGCCGGTCGGGTGATATTGAACGAACTCCATGTCGCGCAATGGCACACCATGGCGGTAGGCCAGGGCCATGCCGTCACCGGTGACTATGCCACCGTTGGTGTTGTAGCGGTAAACACGACCGGCGCCACCTGTAGCCAGAATGACAGACTTGGCCTGGATGAAGCGGGAGATGCCGTTCTGGATATCGAAGGTCAGGACGCCCTGCACGCGGCCATCTTCCACGATCAAGTCCATGCAGAAGTGCTCATCGAAGCGCTTGATGGTTGGATACTTGATGGAGGTCTGGAACAGGGTGTGCAGAATGTGGAAACCGGATTTGTCAGCCGCGAACCAGGTGCGGGGGATCTTCATCCCGCCGAAGCGACGTACGTTGGCTTTGCCGTCCGGCTTGCGGCTCCAGGGGCAACCCCAGTGCTCAAGTTGAACCATCTCTTTGGTGGCATTGTTGACGAAGTAGTCGACCACGTCTTGCTCACACAACCAGTCGCCACCGGATACGGTGTCGTTGAAGTGGTTTTCGAGGGAGTCATCATCACGGACAACACCGGCGGCACCGCCCTCTGCGGCCACTGTGTGGCTGCGCATCGGGTAGACCTTGGAGATCAGGGCGATCTCCAGCTCCGGGTGGGCTTCTGCTATGGCGATTGCGGCACGCAGGCCACCACCACCGGCACCGATGATGGCGACATCGGTCTTGATAATATCCACATCTGCCTCCTTAGGGATAGATTTGCTGGGCACGATTTTGCTCTATTAAAAAAATTCAGGCTTGATGCAAGTCAAACTGGTTTGTTTTAGTGCTTGGCAATGGTGAGTTTTATTAAAATCACCCCATTCCTTGGATGAAAACGCCGTAATTATCGCCATCCTTCAGTTATCGGTATCAGCCGCTGTCATTGCTATGGTTATTTTAAGCTTAGGATTATACGTAGTTTTCTTTCAAAAAAATGAGAAACACCTCTCTTTTTAGGTATTACCCATAAAGTTTTTAAGTTTTTTATCAAAAATATTTAATAAGAATTATTCACTGATTCGTGTTGGGTTGTTTGAGTTAAAAAAACTAATCCAAATTCGGAGTGGGATTTGTTGTTTCATGACAGGGAACTGTGCCGGATGAGCATTTATTTCCTCATAGTCCAGACGATTCATGTGGTAATAACTATTGAAACAAAAGCATTTTTTCATAAAAAAAGGGGCCTGCATGGCCCCTTTGGTTTGTGCTGATCAGATACGGAACATGCCGACCTGATTGCTCAGTTCACCTGAAATATTTTTAAGTTGTTCAGAGAGGTTGCGTGAGCTGTCGGCATCGACTGCCAGCTCGTCGGAGACATCCTTGACCGCCTGGATATTGCGACTGACCTCGTCGGTGACGGCACGCTGCTCCTCGGCGGCACTGGATATCTGGGTCGCCATGTCGGAGATCTGGTTGATGGAGGTGGTGATTTGCTCCAGTGCCTGAGTGGCATCGTTCGCATCTTCCACGCTGTTCTGGGCCAGCAACTGGCCTTCGTGCATGGTGCTGACAGCGCCCTGGGTATTGCGTTGCAGCGTCTCAATCATGCTGCGGATCTCGACGGTGGAGCTGTGAGTACGTTGTGACAGCACCCGCACCTCGTCGGCGACTACGGCAAAGCCACGACCCTGCTCACCCGCCCGTGCAGCCTCGATGGCGGCGTTGAGCGCCAGCAGGTTGGTCTGCTCGGCGATCCCCTGGATGGTAGAGAGGATGGTGTTGATCTCCTGGGCGTTCTTCTCCAGTTCCTGAATGATGCCGGAGGCCTGTTTGACCTGAGTGGCGAGATCCGTGATGGAACGCTGGTTGCGGGCGATGACTTGCTTGCCATGCTCACAACTGCTGGAGGAGCTGCGGGCCGCATCGGCGGTCTGCTCGGCGTTGTTGGCCACTTCCACCGCAGTAGCTGACATTTCGTGCACAGCCGTGGCGATCTGGGAGATCTCGTTTTGTTGACGTGCCAGACCCTGGTTGGCTTTCTCCGCCATGTTGTGGGAGGACTTGGCCTGATGGTTCAACTGGCCGGAGGAGTTGGAAATATCCTGCACCATCACGTGGATGCGATCGATGAAGGTGTTCACATGTTTTGCCACGACGCCCACCTCGTCTTCGCGCTCAATCTTGATGCGGCGAGTCAGGTCACCGTTGCCACGGGAGAGGTCGGCAATGGCTTCCCCCAGGGTTTTCAGCGGAGCCAGTGAACCGTTGATGGCCACATAGGAGAAACCGGCCACGATGAGAATGGTCAGCAAACCTTGCAGCAGGGCGGAGGTGACCATGCGGGAGACGGACTGATAGGCCACGGCTTCGTCCACCATCATGCCGTAATACCAGTTGGTATTCGGGATCGCGTTGAAGTCAAAGACCTCTTTCTTGCCGCTGATCACCAGCTCATTGATCATGCCATCGTGAGCCACCTGGTTGATGTAAGCCGCTGTCAACTCAGGTGCCAGACTGGTGGCGGGCTTCAGACTCAAGGAGGCATCGGGATGGGCGATGATGGTGCCATTGCTGTCTACCAGAATGGCGTAGGTGCCTTCTGTGGTGACCGCCAGAATGTCAGAAACCAGCGAGCTGATGGAGAGGTCTCCGGCGATGACCCCCTGGGTATTGCCACGCTGGAAGGGTTCGGCAATGGTCACGATCAACTGGCCAGTGGTGACGTCTGCATAGGGTGAGGTGATGGCCAGTTTGCCCGCAGCCATTGCATCCTTGTACCAGGGGCGTTGGCGGGGATCGTAACCGGCCGGCAGATCGGTCGGTTTACTCTGGATCATGCGCCCATCAGTGGTACCGGCATAAACCAGGTCAAAGCCCCCCGCGTTCATGGATTGAGCCAGGTGGCTGATCGGCTCATCTTCTTTGGCGAAGGCCTCCTTGGTGGAGGTGACTATGTTGATCCTGGCATCGAGCCAGCGGGAGATCCCCTTGACGTTGGCCACCGAGCTTTCGTCAATGATATTCCATACCAGCCGTTGGGTTTCGCTGCGCAGTTGGGAGGTGTTGTACCAGACTTGCAGGCCTGTGATGACCAGGATAATGACCCCGATGGCGAGGACAAGTTTGTTCTTGATGGATAAGTTCATGTGTACATCCTTGTGAGCGCCAGTCTGCGATGTGAGGTGTTATTGTTATGGGCCAACTCTTATCGGCCAAAGTTGAACTTTTTGTATCCCGGTGCGCACTTAAATTTATAGCCTAAATCAGCGCTTAGGGATCTCCTGCCGAAGTAATGAGTCCCCTTGCTTCGGGGGCAGGAAGCGATCCGGCCGGTTGGTAAATATGCCGTTAACCCCCATGGCCGCCAGTGCGGTCAGATCGTCACCATGATCGACCGTATAGACCAGCACTTTCAATCCGCGGTTGTGGGCATCCTGCACCAGTGCCTCATCGACGAAGTCCACATCACAGTTGAGTGACCAGGCTCCGAGCTCGGCAGCAAAGCGCGCCAGGGTGAGTGGCAGGGTAGCGGTCAGCGCCCCAAGCCGGATCTCGGGTCGCAAGGCGGCGAAACGGGCCAGTTCCGGGTGGTGGAAGGAGGAGACGACCCACTGAGCCGGTGTGAAACCCAGCTCGGCTTCGGCGCGCCGGGTCAGCAAGGCCACCTCGCTGGCAGTGTGCGCCCCTTTCAGCTCTATGTGCAGCTCGGCACGACCGGCGATGGTCGTCATCACTTGCCACAAGGTAGGGATCGACTCCCCTTGTCCGGCATCCAGACTGGCCAGATAGGCGCAAGATTGGGCTGTCAGCACGCCACTTCCGTCAGTACAGCGCTCGAGCCGCCGGTCGTGGAATACCCACAGCTCGCCATCGGCCTGCTGCACGTCTATCTCGATGGCTTGGGCCCCCAGTTCCAGCGCCAGCCTGATGGCCTTGAGGGTATTTTCCGGCGCCAGGCCACTGGCCCCCCGATGGGCGATGATCTGCATCATATAACTCCTTTTATGTCCCGATCAGGCGCGGCTCAGTCGAATATCTATCTGCTGGTGCGGCAGTCCCATACCCTGCTGCTGCAGTTTCTCCAGCACCAGCGAGTGCACCTCGTGGGTGATGGGCATGCGGTGATCCATGCTGTTTACATAGAGCCGCATCTCGTAGATCAGCGCCGAATCGGTGAACTCGATCAGGAATACTTCGGGGGTGGGGGTCTCCAGCACCAGAGTGGAGGCCTTGATCGAATCTTCCAGAATGGTCTGTATCCGTTTGGGATCCTGAGTCAGGCCGATGCGGATGCGCAGTTTGACCCGGGTGATGGAATCAGAGAGCGACCAGTTGATGAACTGCTCCGTGATGAAGGCCTTGTTGGGAACGATGATCTCCTTGCGATCCCAGTCCACTATGGTGGTGGCGCGGGTCTTGATCTTGGTCACTGTGCCGGTCAGCTCGCGGATGGTGACAGTGTCGCCGAGCCGGATCGGCTTCTCGAACAGTATGATGAGGCCGGAGACGAAGTTGGCGAAGATCTCCTGCAGGCCGAAACCCAGGCCGACCGAGAGGGCTGCCACCATCCACTGCGCCTTGGACCAGTCGATACCAAGAATGGAGAAGCCGCTCAGCGCCCCCACAACCAGCACTATGTACTTGGTGACAGTGGTGATGGCAAACCCTGTGCCCGGGGACAGGCTCAGGTGCTGGAGCAGGGTCAGCTCCATCAGGCCCGGCAGGTTGCGGGCAGTGACCACCGTCAGTATGAAAGTGAATGCCGTCAGCATCAGATCCTGCAGTGTGATGGGTGAGAGCTGCTCTATGCCGCCAATCTTGCTGGTGACGTGCCACACTTCGATGCTGCGCAGGAAACTGAACGCCGAGTTGAGCTCGGACCACTGCACCACCAACAGCATGGTGAATCCCAGCATCAGCAGGGTGCGCACCAGCCCCAACGACTGGGCACTGATGGTGTCCAGATCCAGCTCGGTATCTTCCACCACGTCCGGTATCTCGGAGCTGAGCTCGTCGTTCCCCTCTTCCCGGCCGCGTTGGGCCAGTATCTCGGCCCGTTTGCTTTTGGCCCGATCGAAGGCGAGACGGCGGCGCTGGATCAGCATCCAGCGGTGGGCCAGATAGTAGATGAGCAGGCAGCCGAGCCCCATCAGCAGGCTGAGCTCCAGCTGACGCAGCAGGATGCGGGAGGTGTAGAAGTAGCCGAGCAGGGAGCCGATCACCGCCAGCAGGGGTGCCAGCATCAGGCTGTTCCAGATGAAGTGGTGCAGCAGATGGGGCTTGCTCATGTCGGCCTGACCCCAGGTCAGCGGCAGTCGCTCCCGGTTGAGGCGGGCAAAGAACAGCAGCAACCAGAGGGCGCCGACGATGAACGCCATCCGGCCGAGGGAGTCATAGAAAGCGTGTTCCTGATAGCTGTTGGCCATGCCCTGCACGAAAAAGCTGGGGATGATCACCAGCAGCAGGGTGCGAAACTGGCTCCACACCTTCTGCACCCACTCTTTCTGCCAGCGAAAATGCAGGATCAGTATCCCTTTTTCCAGCGTCAGGTGGCGCGCCATCAAGAGTGCCAGCAGCAGGAACCAGATTTCACTCAGGCCCCGGGCGACCGCCACCGCGAACGGGTATTGCCAGGCGCCGTCGAGCAGACCATGCACCATCAGCACCATGGCGGGCAGGGGCAGGGAGGCGAGCAAAGAGCGCACCAGCAGGCGGCTGGTGAGGCTGAACTTGTCCTGGGTCACCTTGCCGATGCGCGGTGCTATGTGCTGACTGTAATGCGTCAGGTGGCGGGCGAGCTTGAACCAGCACCAAGCCAGCACCAGTATGCCGATACCGGCCAGGGTGAGGGTGATGGGATTGTTCTCGGCGATGGCCTGCGGCAGTTGCAGCCAGTTGGTCGGGTTGAAGGCAAGGCCGAGGGCCGCCGGAATGCCGAGCAGCACGGTCGGGGTGAGCGGGCGTACGTCCGGCATCCAGAACAGGTGGCTGGCGCTGAGGTCGCGGATCTCGTCGATCTTGCTGTTCTGGCGGCTGTAGAGCAGCTTGAGACGGGTCTGCTCCTGGATCAGGCTGTCGGACGCGTCGTTGAGACGGGTCAGCAGTTGCCGTCTGGCTTTAAGCAGATTGTCGAGCACCGCCTGCTGGGAGCGATCGAGCGCCACCTCGTCGGTGGCCATCAGCCGCTCGCGCATCTGGCGCGGATCCTTGAGGGCATCCTGCTCGGTTTCGTACTGGTATTTGGCCATGCGGGCGTTGACGATGGCGGACTCCAGCTTGTCGAGCGGGAAGTAGGCGGGCAGGTCGGAGAGCTTGCTGCGCAGGTTCTCGCCGTAGGCGTTGCTGATCTGCAGCCACTCCAATTGCTCCCGCACCGAATTGACCAGATCGTTCAGGGCCGACAGGTTCTGGTCGACGGCCCTTTGATCGTCCTGCACCCGCTCTATCTGATCTTCCAGCGCTCCCAGCTGGATGGAGAGGGCCTGGTTCTGCTGTTGCTGCTCCAGCAGCAGCGGCATGTCGGAGGTGAGCTGCTTGCGCAGCCGCTCGCTTTCGGCCAGCGCCAGCTCCGTCTTGTCGCGGCGCAACTGGTTCTGCTGGTTGAGCAGGCTGGCCTGCCACTCGTCTTCATCCGTGATGGCCAGATTGAGCTCCTGCAACTTCAGCTTGCCGAGATCGTTGCGCTGCTGGGCGGAGAGCTGCTCCAGCTCCAGCATCTGGATCCGGTCGGAGAGGCTCTGCTCCTTGAGGCGGGTGGCTAGCCGCTGGGCTTCCTGCTGGCGATCCGACTCGCTGCTGAAGCTGAGCCGGTCGAGCAGGGTACGGGTTTGCTGCAACTGTTTGCGCAGCTCGTCGACCCTTAGGTGGTACTCCTGGCCCGTGCTCTCCAACTGGTTGAGGCTGTCCATCACCGCCTGACGCTCCTTGCGCAGGTTGAGTTGACGGTTGCTGCTCAGGCCGATGGCCTGGCGCAGGGCTTCTTCTTTCAGGGAGGAGAGGGACGGGCGGGACTGGGGCTGGTAGTTGTGCAGGCTCTCCTTGAGGCGGGCCGACTCCTTGGGGTAATCAATCAGGATCTGCTGATAGGCCTTGGCCTGCTCACGATAGCGCTGGGCTTCCCGGGCAAACTGCAGCGCCTGTTGATAACTCTCCCGCAATTTCTGGTTTTCCGGCGTGTCCATCTTGGGGACGCTCTGCAGCAACTCCTCTACCTGGGTGATGGCGTCATCGGCCTGGACGAGCAGGGGAAAGAGAGAGAGGGAGAGCAGCAGCAGAGAGAGCAGGCGTTGCAACATGGCGCACGTTTCCGTTCATGAGAGGTCGCCCTAGCCTAAAGCAGGGGCCGGAGCGGGTAAAGTTTTCCATATTAATGATTTGTAACATAAATAACGGGCGATCCTGGCCTTGTTTGGCTATGATTCTGGCCGTTTCTCCCTCCTTTGAGCATCTTATGTCTGCAGTCGATCTGGGCACGGCCCCACTCTCTCGCCTGTTTTTGCGCTACGTCACGCCGACCGTGGCCGCCATGCTGGTCACCGGCATCTATGTCACCATAGACGGCATCTTCGTCGGCCATATCCTGGGTCAGGACGGACTGGCGGGCATGATGCTGGCGTATCCCATCTGCGCCGTGCTCTATGCGGTGGGGGCGCTGATCGGCATGGGCTCCTCGTCGCTCGCCTCCTTCTACCTCGGCAAGGGGGAGCAGGCAACCGCACGTCACATCGTCGGCAATGCGCTGGTGATGGTGCTGATGGCCTCGGCCGTGCTCACCTTTATCGGCATTCGCTATGGTGAGGCCATGCTCTCCTGGATGGGAGCCGAGGGGGAGATCTTCAACGCCGGCATGGCCTATCTGCGCTGGTATGCCTTGCTCGGGGTATTTGCCGTGCTCTCCATGGCATTTACCGCCTTGCTGCGCAACGACGGGCGACCGGGTCTCACCACCTGGATCCTGGTCGGCGGTGGTGTGCTCAACGTGCTGCTCGACTATTTGCTGATGGCAGTCATTCCCTGGGGACTGGCGGGGGCGGCCATTGCGACCATGCTATCTCAAGCCGTGACCGGCGGACTCTGTCTGTGGCACTTTTTCACCCCCCGCAGCCAGTTGCGTATTCGCTGGGATACCCTGACGCCGAACTGGCGGCTGATGGGGGAGACACTGCGCCTCGGGATATCGAGCTTTCTGATGTACCTCTACCTGTCGGTGGTGCTGGCGATGCACAACAAGGCGCTGCTGGCGGTGGGCACCTCGCTGCACGTGGCAGCCTATGGCGTCATCAGCTATAGCGAAGCCTTCTTCTATCTCATCTTCGAGGGGATCGCCATGGGCATACAGCCCATCGCCAGCTTCAACGCGGGGGCGGGCAACTGGCAACGGGTGTTGCGTGTGCGCAACCTGGCGCTGGGGGTCACCCTGTTGGTGGCACTGTGTGGCATGATCCCGCTCTATCTGTGGCCTGAGGGGGTCGTCTACCTGTTTGCCGGCGACAATGCGGCCCTCCTGCCGGTGGCGAGTCTCGGCATCTGGCTCTACTTCTGGGGCCTGCCGATGGAGGGCTTGCTGCTGGTGGGGGCAACCTACTTCCAGGCCATCAACCGGGCGCGCATCGCCTCCCTGCTCACCGGCGGCAAGCTGGTGCTGATCGGCGGCTTCCTGTGGGGCTTCTCCTCCCTGTGGGGGGTATCAGGTGTCTGGCTGGCGTTGCCGACTTGCAGCACTGTGCTGGTGCTGGTGATGTGGCGCGCCATGCGCAAAGAAGCGGGATTGCACGTTCCCGCCCATTGAGTGGTGTCCCCAAAACAGAAAAGGCAGCCCTGGCTGCCTTTTCTGTTTTATCCGGTCTGCTCATCACGGCTGATGGGCTGGATTGGCTGTCTCGAGTCAGGGCTTGAAGGCCCCGATAAAGATGGCGGGATCGACCCTGGCATCGTTGAGGCTGACGTTCCAGTGCATATGGGGGCCGGTGGCACGGCCGGTTGCGCCGACTCGACCGACTATGCCGCCGCGGGGCAGGCTCTGGCCGAGCTTCACATCGATCTTCGACATGTGGCAGAACATGCTGATGAGCCCCTGACCATGGTCGACAAACACTGTGTTGCCGTTGAAGAAGTAATTGCCAATCAGGATCACCTTGCCAGCAGCCGGTGCCTTGATGGGGGTGCCGGCACCGACCGCGAAGTCGAGTCCTGAGTGGGGGTTTCGCTCCTCGCCATTGAAGAAGCGGCGCAGACCAAACGGGCTGGAGAGGGGCCCCTTGACCGGTTTGTCGAACAGCAAATTGCTGGGCTGGGTGGGACTGAAGGTCTGATAGGCCAGGGTCTGCTCGGCCAGTTCGCGGTTGATGCGCACCATGTCTTCGGCCAGCGGATTGA
Source organism: Aeromonas sp. D3 (assembly GCF_027705025.1). Lineage (NCBI taxonomy): Bacteria > Pseudomonadati > Pseudomonadota > Gammaproteobacteria > Aeromonadales > Aeromonadaceae > Aeromonas > Aeromonas sp. D3. The sequence goes on from NZ_JAPDBE010000029.1 coordinate 26,069, forward strand.
CCTGGCGGCTGTTCTTGAGCTTGATGTGCTGCTCGCGATAGTGCTTGGGCGTGACTGTGAAGCTGAGGGTGCGGCCATCATTGACCGTCAGCTGCTGGGTTCCCTGCGGGGTTTTGAGGGGAATGCCGACGATGGCAATCCAGCGTTGGCCATCCTCTCGCACAACCAGCACAGGCTTGTCCTGATAGCGGACTGTGGGGGCCTGCAGCTCATTCCCGAGCGGTACCACGGCCACACCGCCGGGGACAGGGTGATTGAGCAGACGGCTGATAAATCCCTCGGCGAGGGCGGACTGGCTGGCCAATAGCAACAACAGACAACAAACGACTCTCATGACAGATCCACGCTATGGGTTGGGTCAAACGAACAAGGTTAAGGGCATCAGGAGGCTGGCTGGAAGTGCTGGTAGATGGCTTCCATCTGGACCGAGACCTCCTGGCGCACCAGATCCAGCTCCAACATCTCTTGCAGCACTTTCAGCTGGCTCGGGTTCAGGAAGGCACGACTGCTCTCCAGCACGCGTTGGGTATAGGCCTTCTGGTTTTCCAGATAGGTACTGGCATCGCCACTCTCCTGCTGGGACAGTTGCTGGTTGGCATCACTGAGCAGACGCGTCAGGGATTGGTGCTGGGTCGGGGCAAGCAGCTCGCCGCGTTCCGCCAGCCGGCCCTGGATCTCCAGCAGCCGATTGATGTCACCCGAGTAGAGATCCTGCTCCAGCCGGATGCGGGTATCCTCACCCAGCAGGTTGCTGATATTGCTCCAGAGCCGCTGGCTCTCCTGCTCATAGGCATCGGGGTGATCGAAGCCGAGGCGGTAGAGTTCGCGCAACAGCTCCTGCACCTGACCGCGCACATCTTCCACTACGTCCAGCCGGTCGAATACCGTGGTGAGATGGCGGCCCTGCTCTGCATCGTAGAGGCGCTCGATCAGCACAGAGCCGTCGCTGGATTGACTCCACTGGCTGATGGCGGCCTCCAGCTCCGGATTGGGGGGAATGGCTTCCTGAGCGGTGGCTGGCTCCCCCTGAGCACTTTTGCCCGGCAGCTTGGCCATCAGGTTCTGGCTGGTGCTCTGGCTGGCGTTCGGGTTTGCAGCCCCGTCGCACTGCGCCGTCCTGGGGGCTGTATCGGGCTCGGGTTGGGAATGGCCTGCGGTGGCAGGCTGGGCCTGCCATTGCCAGAGATTGAGCAGCAGTGAGGCCAGCAGGATCAGTGCCAGATGAAGTTTACGCATCTTGGATTCTCTTGAATAAGTGAATGCCCCTGGTGCGGGGTCTCTCATGATAACTGTAACGCCTGATACAAGCAGCCATGACATGCGAAGTGCTCGCCTATGGTCACCGCCATTGAGTCAGCCGGCCCATGGCTCTAGAATCGGCAGCCAGCCCGTTATCATCTGAGGAAACGTTATGAATGGATTGTCCCCCCTGCGAGCCGAACCCGCCCGTCACCCCATCGGGCGTGGCTGGGTCTGGGTACGATCCGGCTTCGATATTTTCAACAAGGGCATGGGCGTCAGTGTCGCCATGGTCCTGATCTGGTTCGCGGTCGGTCTGCTGCTGGATCGCCTGCCTGCTGGCGGCCTCATCTCCCAGTTGCTTTATATGGTGTGGGGTGCTGGCTGGGTGGTAGTGGCCCAGCGAGGTTACGAGGGTAATCAGCTCAAGTTTGCCGACTTCTTCGCCGGGTTTCGCAACAAGCTGACCCCGCTGATACTGGGGGGCCTGCTGGTGCTGGCCCTGTTCACCCTGATCGGTCTCATCTGTCTGGGACTGCTCTCCATGTGGGGGCTGACCTCCCTGCTGACCCAGGATCCCGAATCCATGGTGGTGAGCGTGGCGCAGGCGCAAGGGCTCTTGCTCTGTCTGTTGCTGGGGCTGGCACTGCTGATCCCGGTGCTGATGGCCATCACCTTCGCTCCCGCCCTCATCTATTTCCACGATATGGGCATATTGCAGGCAGCCAGGCTGAGTTTCAGGGGCTGTCTCACCAACATGTGGCCTTTCCTCTGGTGGGGCCTGATCACGGCTGGTCTGATGCTGTTTGGTGCCGCCCTGATGTTGATTGGCCTGCTGGTGGTGATACCGGCCCTCAACTACTCCATCTATGTGGCGTATCGGGAGATCTATCTGGATGTGGCTCAGGAGGCTCAGTCCGAGGCACCATTGACCGGTTTTGAAGCCTGATCCGGCTACAACTGACCGGGATATACCCTGACAAGGGGCCTGCGGGCCCCTTTTGCATGGCGTCGCGTTACTCCTGCCACATGGGGTCGGCCCCCATTCTGACCACCAGAAAATCGAGGAAGCTGCGCAACAGGGGAGACATCTGTTTGCGGGTACCATACACACCGTAGACGCCGAGCCGCTTGGGTTGCCACTGGCTCAGCAGGGGCACCAGAGCACCGCTTTCCAGATAAGGTTGCGCCGAGTAACGGGGCTGCATGCTGATGCCTGCCCCGCCCAGGGTGGCCTCCAGCAGCAGGTTGGAGATGTTGGCGCTGAGATTGCCGCTGACTGGCACGGATTCCGGTCCGGCCGGCCCCTGAAACTCCCACAGGCTCTTGCCAAAATAGGTGTAGGTGAGGCAGTTGTGCAGGGCGAGATCCTGCACTTTCTGTGGAGTCGGGTGTCTTGCCAGATAAGCCGGGCTGGCACAGACCACTGAGTGGCAGGTGCCGAGCCGGCGGGCCACCAGGTTGGGATCCAGATCATTGGTGATGCGAATGGCCAAGTCGATCCGCTCCTCCACCAGATTGACGGTGCGGTCCAGCAGCAGTATATCGATGGCGGTACCCGCATACTGGGCCAGGTAGTCATTGGCAGCGCCCACCAGCAGGGCTTCCGATAGGGAGTAGCTGCTGGTGATACGCAATTGTCCCTTGGGAGCCTCATCGCCCCGGATGGCGATCTGCTCCATCTCTTCCCCCAGCGCCAGCATGGCTCTGGCCCGGTTCAGTGCCTCTTCCCCCGGGCCGGTCAGGCTCAGTCTGCGTGTGGTGCGATGCAGCAGACGAGCCCCCATCCACTGTTCCAGTTCCGCCAGATAGCGCGTCACCATGGCGCGCGACATCTCCAGCTTCTCCCCGGCGCCACTCAGGCTGCCCTGTTCGACTACGCTGACAAAGACCCGTAATGCGGTCAGTCGATCCATGTGCAGGTCCTCTATATGTTCGATTAATGCAACAGTGATGCGCTTATTATGCTGTATTTGTACCGTTAATGATCCAATAAACTGTGTCCATCAGATGAACCACCCGATGACTTGATAAGGAATACCCGATGAACAATACCCTGATCCGCAATCTGACCCTGGCTACCACCCTGTTGAGTGGCGCTGCCCTGGCAGGCCCCCTGACCGTGACTGTCTACAACCCGGGCGAGAAAGCGATCTTCCCGGTCTCTTCCTCCCTGGTGGCTGGCGACAAAGAGGCCATTCTGATCGACGCCCAGTTTGATGTGAAAAACGGTCAGGCCCTGGTCGACATGATCAAGAAAAGCGGCAAGCAGTTGACCACCGTTTATATCAGTGCGGGCGACCCCGATTTCTACTTCGGTCTGGAGCCCATCATGGCTGCTTTCCCTGGTGTCAAAGTGCTGGCAGACCAGCATGTGATCGACCACATCAACAAGACCAAAGATGACAAGCTGACCTATTGGGGACCCATACTGGGCGAAGGTGCACCCAAGAGCCTGACAGTACCTCAGGTACTGACGGCCAACCACCTGACCCTGGAAGGGGAAAAGATTGAAATTAAAGAGATGAACACCCCGACCGCTTACCTCTGGGCGCCGTCCATCAAGACCGCATTCGGTGGTGTACCGGTTTATCACGGTGTTCACGTGTGGATGGCGGACAGCCAGACCAAGGAAGCCCGAGCTCACTGGGTGAAGACCCTCAACGAATTGCAGGCGATGAAGCCCGAGCGCGTCGTACCGGGCCACTTCTTGGGCACTGAGCCCAAGGGAACCGAAGCCGTGACCTTTACCCGTGACTACGTACAGCGTTTCGAGCAGGAGCTGGCCACATCCAAGAATTCTGGCGAGTTGATTGAAAGCATGAAGAAAGCCTTCCCGTCCCTGCCGGTCGATGACGGCCTGGCCATCGGTGCCAAGGTCAACACCGGCGAAATGAAGTGGTAAGCCACTGAGCCTGCTTTCCCTGTGTTTTTTGCCGGGCCCTGGGGCCCGGTTTTTTTTAGCCAGACAATCGAGAGTGAATCACATGAAAGAGACAAGCCTGCATTACGTATATGACCCCCTCTGCGGCTGGTGCTATGGCGCAGCCCCCTTGTTGCAAGCGGCTGCCGGGATAGCGGGCCTTCGCATTGAACTCCATGCCGGCGGCCTCTGGCTTGGCGAGCGTCGCCAGCCCATGGGCCTGGCCCTGCGCGATTACGTTCGCCCTCATGACGAGCGGATCCAGGCCCTGACCGGCCAACCCTTTGGCGAGCGCTACTTCAACGACTTGCTGCTCAGTGATGGCCTCTTGCTCGATTCGGAGCAGCCCATCCGTGCCATCCTGGCGATCACTGCACTGGGTGGCAATGGCCTGGCCCTGCTTCATCGCATCCAGCAGTCCCATTATCGCGATGGCATCTGGGTCGGTTCCCTCGCGCACCTGAGCAGCCTGGCGGCAGAGCAGGGCATTGACTCAGCTGCATTTGCTGATGCCTATCAGAACGTGGATCTGACCACTCATCTGGCGGACAGCCAGGGCTGGATGCGCCGCCTCGGCGGTCAGGGCTATCCCACTCTGGGTCTGGTGCAGGGTGTCAAAGTGACGCCTGTGTCGGCTTCGTCCTTCCTGGGGGAACCGGAGGCATTTGCTCGCAAGATCCGGGAGCTGATGGGGCGTTGAATTCCTTCCCCTGCTGTTGAGGCGCAGGATGAGCAGGGGGCTTGGTGGCGAGATGCCGCTTTTCATCTAACCGCCCTGCGCCGAGCCCTTGGCTGATATGACGATATATCGATTGACGGATAGTTTGAAAATCATCCGCTTGCACTCATCACGCTATGCTTTATGGGAAGTTGCTCGGGAGTGTGGCTCCACGGGTTTGCGTCCAGCTGCCAAGGATATCAATCATGTTCAGAAATATGTCTATCGGTCAGAAGTTGAGTAGTGGGTTTGCGGTGCTGGCGCTGCTTGTGTTTGTGCTGGCAGGTTTCGGGATTTCCCGGCTCTCCTACCTGAACAACAATACCCAGCTCATTGCTGATAACCTGGTACCTTCCATTCGGTATGCCAGTCAGATGCACGTAGCCTTGCTGGATGCACGCAGAGCCCAGTTGGCCATGGTGATTGCCCGGACCAACAATGACAGCGCCGACATCACAAGACGCAACGATAGCGTCACTGAAGCAAAAGGGCGTTTTGCCAAGGCAGTAGCTGACTATGGGCGCCTGGAATTCAATGCAACCGATGAAGAGCAGGCATATCGCGCCTTGCAATCAGCAGGGGAGGCTTATTTCAGTGCCCATGATCAGCTCTATCAGGCTGTGATGCAGAACGACAGTGCCCGCATAGGGGATTATCGGGACGGCTTGACGCGCACAACCCTGGAACAGGCGACCAAGCTCACCATGACCTTGCGTGAGATCAACGACAGGATTGGGCTGGCGATGGAGAAAAACAGCGATCAAGCATACGAGTCCGCCAAGCAGCTCAGTGTGGCCATCGGGCTGGTGACGCTGATCTTTGTGGTGCTGGTGGCCTGGTATCTGACCCAGCAGATCAAGCAACCGGTCAACAAATTGCTGGAGCTGGTGGGCAAGGTCGCAGCGGGGGACCTGGCGGCTAACCTCGACTTGAAGTGGTTCAATAACGACGAGTTGGGCAAGCTGGCCAAGGGGTTTGGCGAGATGCAGGGCAATTTGCGCAATCTGGTCAGCGAGGTGTCTGGCTCTGTGGTGCAACTCAGCTCAGCGGCGGAAGAGATAAGCGCCGTCGCCCGCCAATCCGCCAGCAACATGAACAATCAGCAGCATGAGCTGAACCAGCTGGCCACCGCCATGAACGAGATGCAGGCCACAGTGCAGGAGGTCTCCCGCAATACCAGTGACGCCGCCAGTGCCGCGACTCAGGTAAGCAGCTCCGCCGAGCTGGGAGCCAATACCGTCAACGACTCCATCAAACGCATTGAGCAGGTGGCCGGTGCCATCGAGAGCACGGCAGTGGTGATCCGCCAGCTCGGCGATGACAGCCGCAATATCGGCATGGTGCTGGAGGTCATTCGTGGCATAGCCGAGCAGACCAACTTGCTGGCGTTGAACGCCGCCATCGAAGCAGCTAGAGCCGGTGAGCAGGGCCGTGGGTTTGCCGTGGTGGCCGATGAGGTGCGCACTCTGGCCAAACGCACTCAGGACTCCACTTCCCAGATCAACACCATCATCGCCGAGCTGCAGCAGCGGGCCGAGCAGGCTGGCACTACCATGCAGCAGAGCCAGGAGATGATGAACTCCACCGTGAGCACAGCCCGGGAGGCGGGACTGTCCATTTCGGAGATCAGCAATTCGGTAGAGAGCATCTCCCACATGAACATCCAGATTGCCACCGCAACCGAAGAGCAGGGGGCGGTGAGCGAAGAGCTCAACCGCAACGTGGTCAACATCAGCCACGCCTCGGAAGAGGTGGCGGCCGGTGCGACCCAGATGGCGCAAGCCTGCAACGACCTCAATCACTTGGCGAACCAGCTGCAGGAGATGGTGCGCCGCTTCCGGGTGTAATGACGGTTTGACACTCGCCGCTTGAGCGGGCCCGGATCCTGGATCCAGGCCCGTTTTGTTTTTCCATCCACTCCTCTTTTTCCATTCAGTCACCATCCCTTGTCCCTCCTGTCTTTCTTGGGCATGCTAATGGCCCATTTGGTTGGCAGGATTCTGGATGTATGAACCTTCGCGATCTCGAGTATTTGGTGGCACTGGAAGAGGAGAAGCACTTTCGCAAGGCGGCGGAGCGCTGCTTTGTCAGCCAGCCTACCCTGAGCGGTCAGCTGCGCAAGCTGGAGGATGAGCTGGGGGTGATCCTGATTGAGCGCACCTCCCGCAAGGTGCTGTTTACCCCGGCCGGTGATGCCATGGCCCATCAGGCGCGCAAGGTGCTAAAAGAAGTGCGTGAACTCAAGAACATAGGCCAGCATTTTGCCGAGCCCATGTCTGGCGAGATCCATATCGGTTTCATTCCCACCGTCGGTCCCTATCTGTTGCCCCACATCATTCAGGACCTGCGCGAGCATTTTCCCAAGCTGGAGTTCTACCTCTATGAGGAGCAGACCCAGGTGCTGCTCAAACGGCTGGAGGAGGGAGAGCTGGATTGCCTCATCCTCGCCGAGCTGGACGGCATGGAAGGGTTTGGCTCCATCCCCCTCTATCAGGAGCCCATGTGGCTGGCGGTGCCGCAGCACCACCCGGAAGCCAAGGCCAGGGCTGTGCCGCTCAGCAATCTCAAGGGCAAGAAACTGCTGATGCTGGCCGATGGTCACTGCTTGCGGGATCAGGCGATGGGATTCTGTTTTGCCGCCGGCATTGGTGAGGATCACCGCTTCAAGGGCACCAGTCTGGAGACGCTGCGCAACATGGTCGCTGCCGGCAGTGGCATGACCCTGGTGCCCAGGCTTGCCGTGCCTGCCAATGCCGAGGAAGGTGGCGTCAGCTATCGGCCTGTGGTCGACCCAGTGCCGGGACGTACCATCTCACTGCTCTATCGTCACTACTCGGTACGCAGGCCCTGCTTCAACGAGCTGGCCTCCCGCATTTCCAGCCTGATGAAGAGCCTGCTCGGCTGACATTGCAGGCGTAGAAAAAGAAAACCGGCGCCTTGGCGCCGGTTTTGTCATCTGGTGTTGCTTAGAAGATATCGTCGGTGGAGACGGGTCCGTCAGTGGGCGAGCCATCGCCGCCATATACCTGATTGCCGTCCGAGCTCTGGGTCGCAAAGCGGGTCGGTTCAGTGCCTTCCTTGAAGAACTCCTCGGTGCTGCCGTCTGCGCGGTTGGTCAGCAGACCGGTTTCACGGTCGATCCGCACCGTGATGATCCCCTCCGGTACCGGCATCTTGCGCTCGGGCACCTGCTTAAGTGCCGTCTTCATGAAGTCGATCCAGATGGGCTGTGCAGCACCACCACCAAACTCTGCCCGGCCCAAACCACGCTGGTGGTTGTCAAAACCGATCCAGGAGGTGGCGACCAGATTCGGGGTATAGCCGGAGAACCAGGCATCACGGGATTCGTTGGTGGTACCCGTCTTGCCGGAGATATCGTGACGCTTGAGATCCCGCGCCGCGCGCCAGCCGGTACCGCGCCAGCCATTGCCACCCCAGATGGCGGTGGTCAGGGTATCTGTGACCAGGAAGGCGCTCTGGGCACTGATGGTCTGCGGCGCCATGTTGTTGGGCACGACAGGATCGATCGGGCACTGGGCCTTCCAGTCAGGAGCTGTATTGGCATAGGCATCGGCACTGTCGAGGCCTGCCGCCGCCAGTACGCCGCAATCACGGCAGGCTGCAGCCGGATTGGCCTGATAAACGGGAACGCCAAAGCTGTCGACTACTTCCGTGATGAAGTAGGGGGTCACCTGGAAGCCGCCATTGGCAAGGACTGAATAGCCGCGCACCACTTCCAGAGGGGTGAATTCGGCGGCGCCCAGAGCCAGCGATTCGTTGGCAGAGATGGTATCGCGCGCGAAGCCGAAGCGGGTCAGACCGTCGATATAGGTGTCCAGACCGATGGCGCGCATCAGCCGCACCGACATCACGTTCTTGGACTTGGCAAGGCCGAGACGCAGTGAGGTGGGGCCTTCGTAGATGGCCGGGGAGTTCTTGGGCTGCCACATGGGGCCCTTGGAGGGATCCCACTGGTTGATGGGGGCATCGTTGATGAGGGAGGCCAGGGTATAACCCTGCTCAAGCGCTGTGGCATAGAGGAAAGGCTTGATGTTGGAACCTATCTGGCGGCGTGCCTGATCGACCCGGTTGAATTTGGACAGCTCGAAGCTGAAACCGCCGACCAGTCCCTCGATGGCACCATCCTGCGGATTCATGGCCACCAGAGCAGCGTTGACCTCGGGGATCTGGGAGAGCAGCAAGGCTTCGCCCTTCTCTCGGACCCAGATCTGGGCGCCAACTTTCAGCACATCACGGGCGGAACGGGGGGCGTAGCCCTGGCGATCGTCTGTGATGAAGGCGCGAGCCCACTTGATGCCGTTCCAGCCAAGCTCAGCCTGCTTGCCATTTTTCAGCACCAGGGTCGCCCCCTTGTCATCCAGCTTGGTGACCACGGCCGCCATCAGGGGTTCATAAGTGGGTTGCTTGGCCAGATGGGCCATTATCTGCTCGTAATCCCAATCGACTTCGCCTGATTTCCACAGCTGGGCTGTCACGCCACGGTAGCCGTGACGAGTGTCATAGTCGAACACCCCATCCAGCAAGGCCTGACGGGCGGCGCGCTGGCGCTTGGCACTGACAGTGGTATAGACGTGCAGGCCCATGGTGTAGGCATCTTCACCGAATTGCTGCACCATCTTCTGGCGCACCATCTCCCCGAGATAGGGAGCATTGAGGGTGATCTCGGCACCGTGATAACGGGCCTTGATGGGCATCTTGGACGCCTCGTCATACTGGGCCTGGGTGATCTTGCCGGTTTCCAGCATACGACCCAGCACCACGTTGCGGCGGGCAAAGGCACGTTCCGGTGAACGGATCGGGTTCAGCATGGACGGTGCCTTGGGCAAGCCGGCTATGATGGCGATCTCGTCCAGGGTCAAATCCTTGACCTCTTTGCCGAAGTAGACCTGAGCGGCTGCGCCGACCCCGAAGGCACGGTAACCGAGGGGGATCTTGTTCAGATAGAGCTGCAGAATTTCGTCTTTGGAGAGATTCTGCTCGATGCGCCAGGCCAGAAACACCTCCTTGACCTTGCGCACTATGGTTTTTTCGTTGCTCAGGAAGAAGTTGCGGGCGACCTGCTGGGTGATAGTACTAGCACCCTGGCGAGCCTGGCCGGAAACAGCCCAGACAGTGGCAGCCCGAACGATACCGATCGGGTCGATACCTGGGTGCTCATAGAAGCGGGCATCCTCGGTCGCGAGCACGGCATCGATCATGGGTTGGGGAATTTCGTTCAGATGCAGAGGGATGCGACGAATTTCGCCAAATTGGGAGATCAATTCCCCATCCCGGCTGTACACCTTCATCGGGGTGGCCAGCTTGACGTCGCGCAGGGCGGTCACATCCGGCAATTGGGGCTTGATGTAGAAGTAGATACCGATGAGGCTGGCAACACCCAGCACTGCACCCAGTATCATGACAATAAACAGGCGTACGAGCCATTTCAGCATGGAAGAACTACCAATCGTCTTAAAATTAGCCAACGGGCGCAGAGTATAGCCCTTTTGCCTCCGTAAATTCGAGGTTTTCCTGTTCGTAGTCAGGGTCCTCGACAAGAGGCGGGAGGTTAGCATTCTGTGGCTCAATAACCAAGGGGAGGTGGGGGCAGCCAGAAAGCGAGATGCATCACTTTTCGGTACAAACTTTATGACATTGATAGATAGAGCATTTAGGATGAGTTAAGCCATCACCTTGCTGTGAGCTGTCCTACAATCAATCCTAAAACCCAATAACGCATGGATGTGTATATGTTTGGGCTATTCAATAAAGGTTCCTTGCTTCCCTTGGCAGGTATTGATTTTGGGAGCCAGACCATCAAGGCCGTGACCATCACTGGTCGCCCCGGCAAGTTGCATCTCGAATCGGTGGCGGAAGTCGTTACCCCCAAGGGCACCCTGGTCGATTACCAGTTGCAGGATATCGAACGGGTCAGCCAGTCTCTCAAGACTCTCAAGCGCCTTATCAATGGCAACAGCCAGTATGCGGCCACTGCCGTTACTGGCTCCAATGTCATTACCAAGGTGATCCAGGTCGATGCTCGCCTCAGCGAAAATGAACTGGAAAATCAGGTACAGCTGGAAGCCGAGCAGATCATCCCTTTCCCCCTCGATGAAGTGAGCCTGGATTTTGAGATCCTGAGCCTGGCCAGTGATCAGGACCGGCAGGAAGTGTTGTTGAGTGCGGCCCGTACCGAAAGCGTGAACGGGCGGGTCAGCGCCCTGGCAGAGGCGGGCATGACCACCAAGGTGGTGGATGTGGGAGCTCATGCCCTTGGGCGCGCCGTCCTCGCCTGCCAGCCCGAGCTGCTTGCCTGGGAAAAACCGGTTGGAGTGATCGATATCGGGGCCAGTGCCATGACGTTTGCGGCCTTGGTCAAAGGCCAGACGATTTATTCCAGACTGCAGAATTTTGGCGGGGATCAATACAGTCAGGCACTCTCCTCTTTTTACAGCATGAGCCTGGAGGAAGCCGAGCAGGGCAAGATCAAAGGCACTCTGCCCGCTGACCATGAGCTGGATGTGCTGTTACCCCATATCAATGCCCTGTTGCAGCAAGTCAGGCGCAACGTTCAGCTGTTTTGCAGCTCCTCTGGCTATCGGGAGTTGTCAAAGCTTGTCCTGACCGGAGGCGGGAGCCTGCTGCCCGGGCTTGTCAGCCAACTGCAAGATGAACTCAATTGTGAGGTATTGCATCCGGATCCTTTCAGCTTGTTTGGCAAGCCTAAAGGGGAGGGCGGTGTGGTCCATGGTGCCAAGTACATGACGGCGCTGGGACTGGCATTGAGGAGCTTCACACCATGTCAAATATAAACCTCCTTCCCTGGCGTGAAGCCCGCGCCCTGCGCCAGAAGAAACAGTTCGGGGTCATGCTCGGGATTTTCCTGGCGATCACCGCCTCTCTCGGCTTTGCCGCCGACTGGCTGGTGAAGCAGCAGATCAGCCATCAGCAGCAACGCAATCAGCGTTTGTTGCAAGAGATGACCATACTCGATGCGCAACTTGGCGAGATCCGCTTGCTCAAGGAGCGACGCAAGGAGCTGATCGATCGCATGCAGTTGATTGAACAGCTGCAGATGCGTCGCAATCTGCCGGTTCGCCTGTTCAATCAGCTGCCTTCGCTGGTGCCCAATGGGGTTTATCTGAATACGCTTGCTTTGCAAAGCAACCGGATCGACGTCAACGGCAAGACTGAAGCCTATGGCAGGGTCGCCAGCATGATGCGGCGCATCGATGGTTCCGGCTGGCTGAGCCAGTCACAGATCAGCACGATTTTTGCGGCAGATGTCGCACCTGTGTCGCTGAGTCAGTTCTCCATGATGTTTCTGGTCGCGACGACAGCCGGCGTCACCGTCGATGTGACTAAGGGGCAACAATGAACCTGCAACAACTCAATGAACTGGATCTCAACAGCATTGCCAGCTGGCCCAAGCTGGCCAAAGGAATTTTCATCCTGTTTTTCTGTACGTTGCTGGGGGGGGCCATCTATTACTACGTGATAGCAAATTCGTTGACCTTGCTGACACAGGAGACAAATAAAGAGGCGGAGCTGAAGGGGCAGTTTGAGAGCAAGGCGATGCTTGCGGCCAATCTGGGCGCATACAAGGCGCAAATGGTGCAGCTTGAACAACTGGTGGATGCCCAGCTCAAGCAGTTACCCAACACTCATGAGGTGGCGGGTTTGCTGGACGATATCAGTTTCATCGCGACCGACAATGGCCTCAAATTGAATCGCATCAATTGGGAGTCAGAGATCAAGCACGAGTTTTCCACCGAACTGCCCATGCGTATCGAAGTGGTGGGCACCTACAATCAGATTGGCAAGTTCACGGCGGACATGGCGGCTTTGCCGCGCATTGTCATCCTTGAGTCGTTCAACCTTGGCCAGAGCAAGGGAGAAGATGAGCTGATCGCCATGTCGATGCTGGCCAAGACCTACAAGTACAACGGCAAGTCAGTGGGGCAGCAAAAATGAGAATGATCTGCGTGCTATTGCCGGTGTGTTTGCTGACCGCCTGCAGTGGCCAGGATGACATGGATAACTATGTGGCTCAGACCAAGGCCAGGAAGCCGGTCCCCATTGAACCATTGCCTGAAATCAAACCCTTTTCTCCCATGGCTTATCGGCTCAGTGAGCAGCGTAGCCCCTTTATTACTCCCCAGCCGGAGACCAGCAGTGCCAAGGTCGATGCCAAGGTAAAGCCTGATTGTGCCCAGATAGTGGCCAACCGGGAGAAGGAGGTACTGGAGAGGTACTCTCTGGCCAACCTCATCATGCAGGGCTCCCTTGGCCAGCAAGGGCAGCTGTGGGCTCTGGTCAGGACGCCGGATGGTCAATCCATACGGGTTGGTCTCAATCAGCACATGGGATTGGATCAGGGGCGGGTGATCAGGATCACTGACACTAGCGTGGATTTGATTGAGACTGTACCGGATGGCAAAGGATGTTGGGTCACCAGAGAAACCCAGTTGAGCATGGCCAATCTTGAAGCAAAACGATAATCAGGGATGAACTGCGATGAGAGCAACAATAGGTAGTGTCACCAGAGTAGTTCTGCTGTTTTGCGCCGGAGTATGTGGCCAGGCCTGGGCCGTGGCCACATTGCAAGAGGTCAGGGTCAATCCGCTGATGGCCGATCAGCTGTTGCTGGAGCTGAGCTTCAGTGAACCCGTCAGCGGATTTACCGACCGCCTCTCCTATCAGCCTAACCAGCTGCTGTTGCATGTGCCTGGGGCAGTGGGGGCGCTCAATGTCAATCCGCTGCCGATCAAGCAACAGGGGGTCGACAACCTCAAGGTAGAGGGTAAAGGGACAGGTCTCGACATCAAGATTGCCCTTGACCAATTGACCCCTTATCAGGTGCATCAGCAGGGCAACAAGCTGCTGGTGGCGCTGGGAGACAAGGCAAGCATGCCGCCTCCTGCCTCGTCCCAGTCATCCGGCATGGTATCGTCAGCACAGTCTGCGCCTGTCAATACACAAGCCGTCACCCAGTCAGCCTTGATTAATACCCAGATAGTTGCCCAGTCAGCCCAGGCTGCAGCCCCTGTTGCCAGCAAACCGGTTTTGCCCGTATCCCGCACCGAGGCGAGCGGTGCCTATTTCAATTCCGTCAAGGGTGTGGACTTCAGACGGGGCAAGGATGGGCAGGGGGAGTTTCTGGTGATGCTGGACAACAGCTCTGCAGCGGTGGATGTCAGCAGCCGAGGGCAGACAGTGTTGGCCAAATTTCATGGCACCCGGATACCGGATGAGCTGCTCAACCTGATCAATGTGCAGGACTTCGCCACCCCCGTCTCCCAGGTGGAGGTGTTCCGTCAGGGCAATGACACCCTGTTCGAGCTCTCCGTCAACGGCCAGTTTGATTATCGTTACGATCAGGCTGACAAAATGTTCATCGTAGAGGTGAAGAAACGCATAGCGGCAACGGCTGGAAAACAGTATCAGGGCAAGCCTATCTCGCTTAACTTCCAGGATATCCCGGTGCGAACCGTGTTGCAGCTCATCGCTGATTTCAACAACCTCAATCTGGTCACCACGGACTCAGTGGCGGGCAACATTACCTTGCGACTCGATGGCGTGCCCTGGGAGCAGGCGCTGGACATCATCCTCAAGGTGAGAGGGCTGGATAAACGGCTGGATAACAATATCTTGCTGGTAGCGCCTGCCGAAGAGATTGCGCTGCGTGAGAAGCAGCAACTGGAGAGTCGCAACCAGGTGGCCGAGTTGGCCCCTCTCTACACCGAATACCTGCAGATCAACTATGCCAAGGCGACCGAGGTAGCCTCCCTGCTCTCCTCCGAGAACACCAAGCTGCTCTCTGCCAGAGGGGCGGTGAGCGTGGATGAGCGGACCAACGTGCTGGTGGTCAAGGACACTGCTGATGTGATCAGCAACATCAAGCGGATGCTGGATATCCTCGACATTCCGGTCAAGCAGGTGGTGATCGAAGCGCGCATGGTCACCATAGATGATGGTTTTGACGAGGCACTCGGGGTGCGCTGGGGGGTGACCAAGAACGACGGGCACGGTAACAGTACCTCAGGCAGCATCGAGGGCAACGATGGATCAGGCAACAACAACGGTGGTTCTGCCATCACTCGACCTGGGGTAGAAGACAGGATGAACGTCAACCTGCCGGTCACCAACGCCGCTGGCACCCTGGCATTCCAGGTTGCTCGTCTGGCGGATGGCACTCTGCTGGATCTTGAACTGTCGGCGCTGGAAAAGGAGAGCAAGGCCGAAATTATCGCGAGTCCAAGAGTCACTACGGCCAACCAGAAACCTGCATTGATCGAGCAGGGGACCGAGATCCCCTATGTGGAGTCCTCCTCCAGTGGTGCTACCTCGGTTACCTTCAAGAAGGCTGTCCTCAGCCTCAAGGTTACCCCCCAGATCACACCGGACAACCGGGTTATTCTGGACTTGACCGTGACCCAGGATACCAAGGGTGAAACGGTACCGACCGGTACCGGTGATGCGGTTTCCATCAACGCCCAGTCCATCACGACCCAGGTGCTGGTCAACAATGGCGAGACCCTGGTGCTCGGCGGCATCTATCAGCAGACCATCAAGAGCGACGTCAGCAAGGTGCCTCTGCTTGGTGATATCCCGGGCCTTGGCGTGTTGTTTCGCAAGACAACCAGCGAGAATAAAAAGCGGGAATTGCTGATTTTCGTGACACCCAAGATAGTTACCGACGCCTTCTGAATGCTTTACATGTGAGGGTAAAACACATATAACCTTACGCCCCAATGATGCTGGGGCGTAAGGGCTGCGGTTGCCAGTCCTGATTTCTATTGAGATAATCCCCCTCCTGATCCATCGCAAGATAAGGTTCATAGGTACCCCGATCGAGTGTTTGTCGGGGTCGTACAGTTTGTAATTACTAACGAAAAGACATGGCTGAGAAACGCAATATTTTCCTGATAGGTCCCATGGGTGCGGGCAAGAGCACCATAGGTAGACATCTGGCAGAACAACTGCATATGGAGTTTTTCGACTCAGATCATGAGATTGAGCGCCGCAGTGGTGCCGATATCGGCTGGGTGTTCGATGTTGAAGGCGAAGAGGGTTTCCGGATCCGCGAAGAGAAGGTCATAGGCGACCTTTCAGAACAGCAGGGTATCGTGCTGGCGACGGGTGGCGGTGCCATCAAGAGCCGAGAAACACGGAACAAGCTCTCTGCTCGCGGTATCGTGGTATACCTCGAAACAACGATTGAGAAGCAGCTGGCGCGCACACAAAGAGACAAGCGTCGCCCACTGCTGCAAACCGAAGAGCCGCCGCGCGAAGTGCTCGAGCGTCTGGCACAAGAGCGCAATGCGCTGTATGAAGAAGTGGCTGACTTTGTCATCCAGACTGATGATCAGAGCGCTAAAATCGTTGCCAATCAAATTGTTAAGTTGATCGGCATGTAATCTAGAGGACGTCCATGGAAAGGTTGAAGGTCGAACTGGGTGAACGCAGTTATCCCATCGAGATAGCGGCGGGTCTGTTGCAGCATGCAGAAGTGCTGACACAAACCATCAAGGGAAAACGGGTCATGATAGTGACCAATACCGTTGTCGCTCCCTTGTATCTTGAGCGGATTATCCAGTTGCTGTCCGGTTTTCAGGTTGAACACCTGATACTGCCGGACGGTGAGGCTTACAAGACCCTGGCAACCTTCGAGCGGATCATGTCTGCTCTGCTGGAAACCAATCATGGTCGGGACACGACACTGATCGCCCTGGGGGGCGGTGTGATAGGAGATGTTGTCGGCTTTGCTGCGGCAAGCTATCAACGTGGCATTCCTTTTATTCAAGTGCCTACCACACTGCTCTCCCAGGTTGATTCCTCCGTCGGCGGCAAGACCGCCGTCAACCATCCCCTTGGCAAGAACATGATTGGAGCCTTCTATCAGCCCAAGCATGTGGTCATTGATACCGAGTGCCTCAAGACCCTGCCAGCCCGAGAATTTGCTGCCGGCATGGCCGAGGTCATCAAGTACGGCATCATCTGGGACGCCGAATTTTTCACCTGGCTCGAAACCAACATGTCCCGTCTGCAGGCGCTGGAACCGGCTGCCCTGGCGTATGCCATCCGCCGTTGCTGCGAAATCAAGGCCGATGTGGTGACGCAGGATGAGACGGAGCACGGGGTTCGCGCTCTGCTCAATCTCGGTCACACCTTTGGTCATGCCATCGAGGCTGAAAAAGGGTATGGCAACTGGCTGCACGGTGAAGCGGTTGCCGCAGGCATGATGATGGCTGCCTCCACGGCCGAGGCTCGGGGCGATCTGGATGCAAGGCAGCTTGCTCGCATTCGCGATCTGCTGCTGGCGGCCAATCTGCCCATTCAGGCACCTGCCGATATGGATTTCTCTGCCTTCATTCGCCATATGCGCCGAGACAAGAAGGTATTGGAAGGCAAGTTGCGACTGGTGCTGCCGGTCGGTATCGGTCACGCTCAGGTCGTAGCCGATGTCTCCGATGATGAATTGCTGGCGGTGATTGAGTCTGGTCGTGAGTAACAATAAACTGCTTAAATTTCCTTCCCAGCGGCAGCTGGTTGATCGGCTGCTGCATCTGATTGAATTCAATCACCCTTTTATTTTTCTCTCCGGTAAACCCGGCAGTGGCCGCGGCACCCTGTGTGAATCCCTGCTCGGCAACTTGCCCGAAAAAGTGCGGGTAGTGAGCCTGATTGGCAGTACAGCCATGAAGATGGCGGACGTGCGCCAGCTGCTGCTGCCCCAGGTGGTGGCAAGGCCGCTGTTCAATCCGCAGGATGCGCTGGCAGAGAGTTTCTTTCGCATGCTGGAGGGCAAGCCCTCCACCCTGTTGCTGCTGATCGAGCGTGCTGACGAGCTGCCTGCCGAGCTGGTCGGCGAGCTGTGGAGTCTCTGTCGTCACAACGATAGCCTGCCCATGCCACACCAGCTGGCGATCGTGCTCTCCGGGAGTGACGTCTGGTGTCGCACTCAGAAAAGCCTGCTAAAAGGGCGGGCCATGCCGGCTCTGGAGCTGGAGGTAGCGCCACTGAGCGCACCGGAGCAACGTATCTTCTTGTATGAGAAAGCCAAAGAGCTCAAGATCCCGACAGCCCTCTTGCCCAAGCTGAAAGTGGAAGAGATCCTGAACGTGGCGAATGGACATCCGTCCACCATCATGCAGTTACTGGAGGATATCATGACCGACAGAAGGCCCAAGAAACGTCAGGCCGAGTTGCCCGTTAAAAAGATTGCCATAGTGCTGGCGCTGGTTGCCGGCGGTCTGCTGGCCCTGAGCTATCTGCTGCCAGCCCTGTTCAGCGACGAAAGCAAGAGCACCGGGCTCGCCCCCTCACAAACCACTGCCTTGCCCATTCCCGTCTCAGGCGGAGATCCACTGACCGCAGGCGGTAGCAGCAATGACGGTCAGAGTGGCGGTCAAAGCAGCCCGAATGCCAGCGGTGATAACCCGGGCGGTGTGGTGCGTGATTGGCAGCCTGATGCCAAGGTATTGCCCAAAGCCGTCGAGAGCGAAACGCTGACTACTGAATCGACCAACTATGAGGGGCGCCGTGTGGTGATCTCCGACGAGGTGGTCCAGAAGTTGATGAAACAACCCAATGTCAGCGGTGCCTTGCCCACTGGTGTGGTGGATGAGCTGACCGGTGTCAGTTCCCGGGCTGCTTCGACCGAGAACCCATCGACCCAGGGACTGACAGCGCAAGCTCCCCAATCGGCCACTGAGCCCAAGGCCCGGAACACGGCCCCCGTTACCAAACCGGTCGCCAAGCCAGCCGTTGTCGAACCGGCGGCTGCACCTGCGCCCAAGGTCGCCCTGACGCCGACGGCGACCCTGAACAAGAAGCCCAGAAATCACTACAGCGTCCAGCTGATGGGGGCGAGCAACACAGCAGCGGTTGACAAGTTTGTGGCCGAACATGGTCTGACGGGCAATGTCTGGGTCTACAAAACCCAGTTCCGTGGCAGCCCCTGGTATGTGGTGCTGCAAGGGGATTACGCCAACACCACTCAGGCCAAGGCCGCCATTCGCAAGCTCTCGCCCGCCCTGCTCAAGGGGCAGCCCTGGCCCAAGTCGTTTGCTCAGGTACAAAAAGAGTTGAAGCAATAGCCATTCGGCCTGAGAAGGGGGTAGAATCGTCCCCCTTTTTGGGTCTATGCCTTCTTAACACCGGATTTCCATGAAAAAAACACGCGCTTTTTTAAAATGGGCCGGGGGAAAATACTCCCTGGTTGAAGAGATTGCCGAGCGTTTGCCTGCCGGGCGTGTGTTGTTGGAGCCCTTCGTCGGGGCCGGGTCTGTTTTTCTCAACACCGACTACGATGCCTATGTGCTCAACGATATCAATCCGGATCTGATCTGCCTGTACAACCATCTCAAGGTGATGCCGGATAATTTCATCACCGAAGCACGCAAGCTGTTCGTAGCGGAGCACAATCACAAGGCGGCCTACTACCGGCTGCGCACCCAGTTCAACCAGACTGAAACCACCTTCGAGCGGGCGATGCTGTTCCTGTTTCTCAACCGCCACGGTTTCAATGGCTTGTGCCGTTACAACAAAAAGGGCGGCTTCAACGTGCCGTTTGGTTCCTACAAGAAGCCCTACTTCCCTGAAAAAGAGCTGTGGGCCTTTGCCGAGAAGGCGCAGAAGGCGACCTTCATCTGTGAAAGCTACGCCGATGCCATCAAGCGTGCCGAGGAAGACTGGGTGATCTACTGTGATCCCCCCTATGCGCCACTCTCCAACACGGCGAGCTTCACCACTTATTCAGCCGGCGGCTTCACCCTGGACGATCAGGCCATACTGGCGCGGCTGGCACGTCATACCGCTGCCCGCAAGGGGGTGCCGGTGCTAATCAGCAACCACGACATAGCGCTGACCCGTGAGCTCTATCGTGGCGCCCGACTGGACGAGATCCTGGTCAAGCGCACCATCAGTCGCAACGGTGGCAGTCGCAACAAGGTAGCCGAGCTGCTGGCGCTTTATCCGCCCGGTATAGAGCCGGAACAGGGCTACTACCCAAGCGACGCCGAACTTGTTTCACTCGGCTGATCCTCTGGCGGCACTTTCGGGTGCCGCTGCTGTTTCTGCCTGTCGCCATCCTGGTGTTTGCCTCGTATTTGCTGGATATGGGCGATAAATCGGGTGGCCCGCTTTTTCCTGCCTGTGTTCGGGTCGTTTTCATCTGATATTTGCGGTAAAATTGCGCCGCTTTTTCTGCCACGCTGCCAATGGATGACGCTGATGAAAGACTTTCTGATTGCCCCCTCAATCCTCTCCGCCGATTTCGCTCGTCTGGGTGACGATGTTGCCAGGGTGCTGACCGCCGGTGCCGACGTGGTGCATTTCGATGTGATGGACAACCACTATGTTCCCAACCTGACCATAGGCCCCATGGTCTGTCAGGCCCTGCGCGACTATGGCATCAAGGCGCTCATCGATGTGCACCTGATGGTCAAGCCGGTGGATCGCATCGTTCCGGACTTCGCCAAGGCGGGGGCCAACCTGATCACCTTCCACCCGGAAGCGTCCGATCACGTGGATCGTACCCTGGGTCTCATCAAGGAGCAGGGCTGTCAGGCCGGTCTGGTGCTGAATCCGGCGACCTCGCTCTCCTGTATGGAGTACGTGATGGACAAGCTGGATGTGATCCTGCTGATGTCGGTCAACCCTGGCTTCGGTGGCCAGAGCTTCATCCCCGGTACACTCGACAAGCTGCGTCAGGTGCGTCGCCTGATTGACGAGAGTGGCCGTGACATTCGCCTCGAGATCGACGGCGGCGTCAAGGTAGACAATATCCGCGCCATCGCCGAAGCAGGTGCCGACATGTTCGTGGCGGGCTCTGCCATCTTCAGCCAGCCTGACTACAAGGTGGTGATCGACCAGATGCGTGCGGAGCTGAGCCATGTCCAGCGCTGAGCGTGATTTTGATCTGGTGCTGTTCGATCTGGATGGCACCCTGATCGACAGTGCCCCCCAGCTGGCGCTGGCGGTCAACCGTACCCTCACTGAACTGGGTCTGGCCGAGGCTGATGAAGCCGTGGTGCGTACCTGGGTCGGCAATGGCGCCGACAAGCTGATCCAGCGCGCGCTGGATTATCGTGAGGCTCCTGAACTGTTTGCCAAGGCCCGCCCCCTGTTCGATCAGCACTATCAGGCCTGTTTGCTGGAAGGGCTTGAAATGTATGACGGTGTGGAACAGAGCCTGCGCCGCCTACAAAAGCTGGGTTATAAACAGGCCGTGGTGACCAACAAGCCGAGTCACTTCGTGCAGCCAATCCTGGATGCCCTTGGCATCAGCGACTGTTTCGCGCTCTGGCTGGGTGGCAACTGTGTGCCGGTCAAGAAGCCGAGCCCCGAGCCCCTGCTGCATGCCTGCCATGAGCTGGGCGTCAGTCCGTCCCGCACCCTGATGGTGGGCGACTCTGAAAATGACGTGCTGGCCGCCCAGGCCGCCGGCATGAAAGTAGTGGGGCTCACCTATGGCTACAACTATGGTCGTCCCATTGTAGATTCCCGCCCGGACTGGGTATATGAGCAGTTTGCCCAGCTCGATGCCCTGTTAGCCGAGTAAGGTGTCGGGTTGGCCGAATAACAAGGATTAACACTCTCATGACTAAACCAATCGTACTGAGCGGGGCCCAGCCGTCGGGTCAGCTGACCATAGGCAACTATATGGGCGCCCTGCGTCAGTGGGTCAACATGCAGGATGACTTCGACTGCCTCTACTGCATCGTCGATCTGCATGCCATCACCACCCGTCAGGAGCCAGCCGCCCTGCGCAAGGCGTGTCTCGATGCTGCCGCCCTCTATCTGGCGGTGGGGATCGATCCGGCCAAGAGCACTGTCTTCATCCAGTCCCACGTGCCGCAGCACGCCGAGCTGGGCTGGATCCTGAACTGCTACACCCAGATGGGCGAGCTGTCGCGCATGACCCAGTTCAAGGACAAGTCCGCCCGTTTCGAGAACAACGTCAACGTCGGCCTGTTCGGTTATCCGGTGCTGATGGCGGCAGATATCCTGCTCTATCAGGCCAACCAGGTGCCAGTCGGCAACGATCAGAAACAGCATCTGGAGCTGACCCGCGACATCTGCACCCGTTTCAACAACCTGTACGGCGAAGTGTTCACCCTGCCGGAACCCTTCATTCCGACCGAAGGTGCCCGGGTGATGAGCCTGCAGGATCCGACCAAGAAGATGTCCAAGTCTGATGACAACGAGGCCAACTTCATCGGCCTGCTGGAAGATCCCAAGCAGATCGTCAAGAAGATCAAGCGTGCCGTGACCGACTCCGACGAGCCGGCAGTGGTGCGTTTTGATCCCGAGAACAAGCCGGGTGTCTCCAACCTGCTGACCCTGATGTCCGGGGTGACAGGTCGTTCCATCCCCGAATTGGAGCAGCACTTCGAAGGCAAGATGTATGGTCACCTCAAGACCGAGACTGCCGAGGCGGTCGTTGCCTTGCTGGAGCCCATTCAGGCGCGCTTCCGCGAGTTGCGTCAGGATGAGGCTCATCTGCAAACAATTTTGGCGGCAGGCGCACAAAAGGCGCGTGAAAGGGCTGAAAAAACACTGACCAGCGTATATGATGTAGTCGGCTTCGTTCCTCGAGCCTGACATACTGGGAAGGTGTAGTAGAAGAGAGCTGGGTCTTTGCCTGGCTTTCTTTGTTTTACCCGACCTGCTATTCGTTAATTCATCTTCCAATTTCAAACGCGGGCTTCTGCCCCAAGAGTGAGCATGTCTGTCGAATTAAACACCACGATTGAAGAGTTGGGTGACAAGGGTCACTGGCTGCGTAAATTCCGCAAGGCCAAGAACCTCAATACCCTGCAACTGATGGTCTCCAACGCCATCGACAAATATCACAACACCCCCGCCATTGCCGCCGCCATCTATCTGGCAGAATGCCAGCGCGAGCGCGAAATGGAGCAGGGCCGCTATCTGGATCGTTGATTCTCTGCCTCTGGTTGCCCCATGCTGTTGTTGATCGATAACTACGACTCCTTTACCTGGAACCTGGTGCAGTATTTTGGCGCTCTGGGGCAAGAGGTGGTGGTAAAGCGCAATGACGAGCTGACGCTGGATACCATAGCGCAGCTAGCTCCCCGTTATCTGGTGATCTCTCCCGGCCCCTGCACGCCCAATGAGGCGGGTATCTCCCTGTCGGCCATCAGCCGTTTTGCGGGTCAGCTCCCCATCCTTGGCGTCTGTCTCGGTCACCAATCCCTGGCTCAGGCTTTCGGTGCCCGGGTGGTGCGCGCGCGTCAGGTGATGCACGGTAAAACCTCCCTTATTCGCCATCAGGGCGAGGGAGTATTCAAAGCGCTCAACAACCCGCTGCGGGTCACCCGCTACCATTCGCTAATCGTGGAACGGGAAACCCTGCCCGACTGCTTCGAGGTTACCGCCTGGAGCGAACACGCCGATGGCTCTTTTGACGAGATCATGGGTCTGCGCCATAAGCAGTTGAATATAGAGGGAGTTCAGTTCCATCCGGAGAGCATTCTGAGCGAGCAGGGCCACCAATTGCTGGCCAATTTTCTAACCAGTTCCTGAATGGTTGTGATTGGCTTCACAGAATCGAGATGAGGCCAAAAATATTTTCCCTGACACTTTATTCACCCCCCTCCCTGTCCAAATTATCTCTTGCCAACACCCCCTGAGCCGTTATGCAATGCGGTTGCCTAAAATCTCACAGGCAATCGAACATTGTTCCCTGTAACTTGCTTTGTTGCAGACTTTTAGCTTTTTTTCTGTGACAATGCCGATGTGTTTACATGGATTTAACTTTTGGGCGGTGGATTATTCTGTCGCCAGATCGAAGGAGAGCAATATGTCAGAGTTGTTGGCAGTGACACGTGAAGTGTTTGATGAAGTGATGGTTCCCAACTATGCGCCCGCCAAGATCATCCCGGTGCGTGGTGAAGGGTCACGTGTCTGGGATCAGGAAGGCCGTGAGTATGTCGACTTTGCCGGCGGGATCGCCGTCAATGGCCTGGGTCATTGCCATCCCAAGCTGGTCGAAGCCCTGAAAACCCAGGGCGAGAAGCTGTGGCACCTCTCCAACGTGATGACCAACGAGCCGGCTCTGCGTCTGGCCAGGAAGCTGGTTGCCGCCACCTTCGCCGACAAGGTCTATTTCTGCAACTCGGGCGCCGAAGCCAACGAGGCGGCCCTCAAGCTGGCCCGTCGTTATGCCATCGAGAAATTCGGTGAGCACAAGACCCAGATCATTGCTTTCCATCAGGGTTTCCACGGTCGTACCTTCTTTACCGTCAGTGTGGGTGGCCAGGCTGCCTACTCGGATGGTTTCGGTCCCAAGCCTGCTGATATCACCCATGTGACTTACAACAATCTGGCAGAGCTGGCTGCCGTCATCTCCGACAATACCTGCGCCGTGGTGATGGAGCCGCTGCAAGGGGAGGGTGGCATCATTCGTCCGACCGACGAGTTTGCCAAAGGGGTGCGTGAACTCTGTACCAAGCACAATGCCCTGCTGGTCTATGACGAAGTGCAATCCGGGGTTGGCCGTACCGGCGAGCTGTTTGCCTACATGGGTCTTGGCGTCACGCCTGACATCCTCACCAGCGCCAAGGCGCTCGGCGGCGGCTTCCCCATCGGCGCCATGCTGACCACCAATGAAATCGCGGCTCACCTGAAAGTGGGCACTCACGGCTCCACCTACGGCGGCAACCCGCTGGCGTGCGCGGTGGCCGAGGCGGTGATCGACGTGGTCAACACCCCGGCAGTGCTGAGCGGCATCAAGCAGCGTGAACAGCTGTTCCGCGCCGGTCTCGACGCCATCAATGCCAAGTACCACTGCTTCAGTGA
Organism: Aeromonas sp. D3; assembly: GCF_027705025.1. Lineage (NCBI taxonomy): Bacteria > Pseudomonadati > Pseudomonadota > Gammaproteobacteria > Aeromonadales > Aeromonadaceae > Aeromonas > Aeromonas sp. D3. The sequence goes on from NZ_JAPDBE010000029.1 coordinate 50,776, forward strand.
AGTGCGTGGCAAGGGCCTGTTGCTCGGCGCCGTGCTGAACGATGACTACAAGGGCCGCTCCCGTGATTTCTTGCTGGCCTCCATCGACCAGGGGCTGATGGCACTGGTAGCAGGCACTAACGTGGTGCGCTTCGCACCGTCACTGGTTATTCCGGAAGCGGATATCAAGGAAGGGTTGGCACGGTTCGAGAAAGCGGTTGCCCAGGTGGTTAACGCCTGATCCTAATTGAGGTGGGGAGCCCTCCCGGCAGGAGCCGGGACCCCACCTGTCGTCAATGAAAGGGAGTTGTCATTTATGTTGGTTATCCGTCCTATCGAGCAAAAAGATTTTGCCGGTCTCAAGACCTGTGCCATTGAATCCGGCACCGGCATGACATCATTGCCTGTCAACGATGAACTGCTGCAGCGCAAGATAGATGCCTCGACCCAGACCTTCTCGGACAAACCGGCAGGTAAGGGTGATTGCCTCTACTTCTTCGTGGCTGAGGATCTGGAGACCGGCGAAATGGTCGGTACCTGCGCCATCGATGCGGCCGTGGGCCTGTCCCAGCCGTTCTACAACTATCACATCGGCAAGGTGGTGCACTCTTCCCCCAAGCTCGGCATCTACAACGTGGTCGAGACGCTCACTCTGTCGAATGACTACACCGGCAATTCCGAGCTGTGCACCCTGTTTTTGCGCGAATGCGCCCGCGAGGGGCTCAATGGCCGCCTGCTCTCCAAGCACCGTTTCCTGTTCATGGCCGAGCACCCCGAGCTGTTTGACAAGACCGTCTTTGCCGAGATGCGTGGCGTCTCCGATGAAAAAGGTCACAGCCCCTTCTATGAGTGGCTGCAAAAGCATTTCTTCTCGATGGATTTTCCTACCGTCGACTATCTCACCGGCATCGGCAAGAAGCGCTTCATCGCCGAGTTGATGCCCAAGTACCCCATCTACGTCAACCTGCTGAGCAACGAGGCGCGCGCCGTCATCGGCCAGACCCACGAGAAGACCCGCCCGGCCATCAAGATGCTGCAGGATGAGGGGTTCGTGAACCGTGGCTACGTTGACATCTTCGATGCCGGCCCCACCGTCGAGTGCGACGTAAAGAACATTCGCAGCGTGCGCCGCAGCCAGAAGCTGCGGGTGCTGATTGGTGAGCCCATAGGTGGCAAGACCCATCTGATCTGCAACACCCGCTACGAACAGTATCGCGCCTGCCACGGCAATATCCGGGTCGATCTGGACAAGCACGAAGCCATCATTCCGCCCAAGATGGCGGCGGCACTCAAGGTGCAGGATGGCGACATGGTGCGTGTCGTCGATCTCGACTGAGCCGCCTTGTCTGGTGTTGAAGGCAGCAGAACCGCATATGAAACAGGCAGCCAAGGCTGCTTGTGAAACACAGGGAGTGAATTGATGAGCCATTTAGTACAACTTATCGACGGCCAGTGGCTGGCGGGTGAAGGCAAGCCGTTCGAGTCAATGGATCCGGCCAAGAATGAAGTCATCTGGCAAGGGGGCGCCGCCAGTGCCAATCAGGTGGATGCTGCTGTCAAGGCAGCCCGCGCTGCCTTCTACCATTGGTCTGACATGAGCCTGGAAGCGCGTCTTGCCATAGTGCGCCGTTACGCCGATCTGCTCGGTGAGCACAAGGAGGCGCTGGCGCTCACCATTGCCCGGGAAACCGGCAAGCCCCTGTGGGAAACCCGCACCGAAGTGGCCGCCATGCAGGGCAAAATTGCCATCTCCATTCGCGCTCATGACGAGCGCACCGGCACGGTGGAGAACCCCATGCCGGGTGCCAAGGCATTCGTGCGCCACAAGCCCCACGGCGTGGTCGCCGTGTTCGGCCCCTACAATTTCCCAGGTCATCTGCCCAACGGTCATATAGTACCGGCGCTGATCGCGGGCAATACAGTGGTGTTCAAGCCCTCCGAGCTGACCCCCATGGTGGCTGAAGCCATGCTGAAGATCTGGCAGGAGGCGGGTCTGCCCAAGGGTGTCCTCAACCTGGTACAGGGTGAGGTAGAGACCGGCAAGGCGCTGGCGGGCAATCCGGATATCGACGGCCTCTTCTTTACCGGCTCGTCCCGTACCGGCCATTTCCTCCATCAGCAGTTTGCCGGTCAGCCTGGCAAGATCCTGGCGCTGGAGATGGGCGGTAACAACCCGCTGATCGTCAAAGACGTGAGCGATGTGGATGGCGCCGTCCATGCCATAGTCCAGTCAGCCTTCATCACTTCCGGCCAGCGCTGTACCTGCTCACGCCGTCTGTTTGTCGAGCGCGGTGCCCGGGGCGATGCCCTGGTCAAGCGATTGGTGGAGGTGGTCGGCCAGATCAAGGTCGGTCTCTATGATGCCGCCGATCAGCCTTTCATGGGGGCCATGATCAGCGAGAAAGCGGCTCTCGGCATGGTAGCGGCGCAAGCCAACCTGCAACAACTGGGTGGCGAGAGTCTGCTCACCCTCAAACACCTGGAAGCGGGCACCGGCTTCGTTTCGCCCGGCATCATAGACGTGACCGCAATCGGTGCTCTGCCGGACGAAGAGTATTTCGGCCCGCTGCTGCAGCTCATTCGCTACGACGACTTCGATGCCGCCATCGACCAGGGCAATGCCACCAGCTTCGGCCTCTCGGCGGGCCTGCTCGGTGACAACGAGGCGGACTGGCAGCATTTCTTCAAACGGATCCGCGCCGGTATCGTCAACTGGAACAAGCCCATCACGGGCGCCTCCAGCGCCGCGCCGTTCGGCGGCATAGGTGCCTCCGGCAACCACAGGGCGAGCGCCTACTACGCCGCCGACTACTGTGCTTATCCCGTTGCCTCCGTCGAGGACAGCAAGGCTGCCATGCCGGATCAGCTGTCGCCGGGTTTGACCTTTTAACGAGGAAGAGGCCGACAGCAAGGCCGCCACGGCTGACACTGTCCTCCTCTGCGCTGAGCGCTGATAACAAAAAGCTGAGCGCTGATAACAAAAAATAAAAGGGGCACTGAACAGGTGCCCTTGTCTGTACCCGCAATCAAAGGAAAGAGAGATGCAAAAGGATATCGACACCCTGTTCGGTCACTTGTGGGATAACTACATTCAAGTCACCCCGAGTGCCCTCAAGGTCCACACCCTGCTGGGTGGCGGTGAGCCCATCGTCAATGATCATGTGGCGTTTCGCACCTACAATCTGCCCAAGCTGGGGCTGGAGAAGCTGGCCGCCCACTTCCTGGCGCTCGGGTACGAGCAGAAGGGTGAATATGTGTTCAAGGCCAAGAAGCTCTATGCCAAGCACTTCGAGCATCAGGATCCGGATGCCCCCAAGGTGTTTATCAGCGAGCTGAAAGTGGAGGAGCTCTCCGAGGCGGCCCAGGCCATCATCCACAAGCTGGCTGAGCAGGTGCCTGATCACCTGACCGACACCCAGGCCTTCCTCTACACGGGGGCGCCCTGGCAGGTATCCTGGGCCGATTACCAGACCCTGCTGGCAGAGAGCGAGTACGCAGCCTGGATGGCGGCCTGGGGCTACCGCGCCAACCACTTCACCGTCAACATCAATCGCCTCAAGCAGTTCGATACCATCCAGCAGGTCAACGCAGCCCTCAAGGCGGCCGGCTTCGTGCTCAACGGCGTGGGTGGCGAGGTGAAAGGGGACCCGCAGGTGATGCTGGAGCAATCCTCCACCATGGCCGACAAGGCGGATGTACCCTTCAGCGACGGCGTGCGCACCATTCCGAGCTGCTTCTACGAGTTTGCCCTGCGCTACCCGCAGGCCGACGGCGTGCTCTACCCGGGCTTCGTCGAAGCCTCGGCCGACAAGATCTTCGAATCCACCAACGCCATGTAACGGCGATGGTTGGCAAGAACGCCCCGAAAGGGGCGTTTTTTATGGCGTTTTGTGCCGGGCCCGTAGACCCCCATTTGTCGCTGATATGGTCTCATCCAGGCCGCTGCGCGATATCTCAGCCGAGTCGGGGTTGAACGACCGAGCCCACCCGCGAGGGTGGGCCAGGATACTCGTCTGTCACACCTTCTGCAGCGCGCCTTCGGTGGCCAGCAAGGTGGTCATGCCGCCGGCCTTGCCTGCCTGAATGCCGATCTGGGTATCTTCAAACACCAGGCAGTTGGCGGGATTGGCACCGAGCAGCTCGGCTACCTTCAGGAAGGTATCCGGATGGGGTTTGTGGTTGTGGATGTCGTCGGCACTGACCAGCACAGAGATATAGGCATCCAGGCCGGTGTTCTTCAAAATGCGCTCGGCATGATCCCGCGATGACCCAGTGCCTATGCCCATCGGCACCTTGCCGTGGCAGCGCCTGACCAGATCCCACATGGAGGGGAAGACGCTGACCTTGTCGATATGCGCCAGATAGAGGGCCACCTTGCGGCGAGTGAAGGCATCCACATCGATATCCAGTCCGTGCTGCTCGGCCAGCATGCTCACTATCTTGCGGGTGGGAATGCCGCCATATTCATTGAGTTGCTCGCGATTGAACGGCAGACCGAACTCTGCGCTGGTTGCCTCCCAGGCATCCAGATGCAGGGGCATGGAGTTCACCAGGGTGCCATCCATATCGAAAATCAGGGCGTCGTATTGATCAAACCGGAACTGCTCGGACATGGGTCTGCTTCCTCTTGGGCCAAAAGACCACACTACCAGATCCGGCGTTCGGATGCCGCGACGGCCGTCATGGTCAAGGGGCTGGCCGCTGGATGGCAGTGGTTTTAGCCATCGGATAATGATTTATGAGACAATAATAAGTTCTTTGCCGCAGATTTTGGCATTTCACATTAGCGAGCCGGTTATATGTCCCCAAAAACCATCTTCTCAAGCGTGGCCCTGGTGATCGCCCTGGGTTCACTGGAAAAGAGCATAGTCACCACCCCCTTGCCCATCATTGGCGCCGAGCTGAACGCAGGCGCAGCCCTCACCTGGGTGGTGACCGCCTATCTGTTGGCAGCCACCGCCGCCCTGCCTGTGTATGGCAAGTTGAGCGATCTGTTCGGTCGGGTACGCATGCTCAATATCGGTATTGGTCTTTTTCTGGCGGGATCCGTGGCCTGCGCTCTGGCGCAGGATCTGCCGACCCTGCTGGCGGCTCGCGTGCTGCAAGGGCTGGGGGGCGGCGGCCTCATTGCACTTGCCTTTACCGTGATTGCCGACTGCATACCACCAAGGGAGGTGGGCAAGTATCAGGGTTACATCTCGGCCGTATATGCGGTCTCCAGCATCGCCGGGCCTCTGCTCGGCGGCTACTTTACCGAGCAGTTGAGCTGGCGCTGGATCTTCTGGATCAACCTGCCTCTCGGGGCGCTCGCCATCTGGCTGGTGAACCGCAACCTCAAGCACCTCAATGTGCGTCGTCACAGCCGTTTCGACTGGAAGGGGGCGGCACTGCTCATCACAGTGACCACGCTGACCTTGCTGCTGTTATCACCCGAGACTGCGTTGCCCCCCATCTGGCTGGCGGCGGGTTTGGCGGTTGCCTTGCTGCTGCTGATCCTGGTGGAGCGACGTGCCCATGATCCTATCCTGCCTGTCCATCTGGTGCGGTTGCCCGGTTATCTGGTGAGCGTGCTGCTGGCACTGGTTTCGCAACTGCTGATGTTTGCCGTGCTGGTCTATCTGCCGTTGCAGATGCAGTGGCAGAAGGGAATGGGGGCCAGTGAGAGCGGCCTCTACATGGTGATCTTCATGGTCTGCATCACGGCGGGTGCTTTCGTCGGCGGCAAGCTGATCGGTCGCACCGGTTACTACAAACGGTTCGTGGTGGTGGGCTTCGCCCTGTCGGCGCTGGCTTTGTGGCAAATTCATTTCGATGTCTGGGCCAGTCTGGGGCTGGGCTTTGCCGGTCTGGGTCTGGGGTTGGTGCTGCCGGCCCTCGCGGTTGTGGTGCAAAATGCATTGCCGGCAGCGGATCGCGGCATCGGCATGTCCCTGTTCAACTTCGGCCGTGAGCTGGGGGGCGCGGTCGGGGTCGCCATCTGCTCCGTGCTGTTTCATGCCGCCCTGCCAGCGGGCACCAGCCACAACCTGGCCAGCTTGAGTCCGGTCGAGCTGGCTCCGGGGTTCAGCGCTACCTATATCGGCATGGCGCTGATCGCCAGTGCCGCCTTGCTCATCACACTATTGGCATTGAAGCGGCACGAGCTGGCTACCATGCCTGCCTGATGCCGATCAGACTGGATGTGAAGAGGGCTCCCAACGGGAGCCCTCTTTGTTATCCGGTTTCACTGGTCGCCGGCAGGCCGATCACTCCTGTGGGGGAGCCTCCTTGCCGGCCAGCTGGCTGAGCCAGGCGAAGCGGCGGTTGGCGTCCAGTTCCGCTTCGCGATAGAGCAGGGTGGCGACCTCCGGCAGCTGTCGTTCGAGGCGCTGGAAGCGGGGCTCCTGGCTCAGGGTCTCGGCCAGCGAGGCGTTCGGTGCCCGGGAGTCGAGCGCCAGCGGCAGCTTGCCCTCGTCGCTGCGGCGCGGATCGAAGCGGTAGAGCGGCCAGAAGCCGGTGGCGGTCAGCTGCTTCATCTGCTCGTGGCTCTGGGCCAGATCGTAGCCGTGCTCCTCGCAGGGACTGTAGGCGATGATGAGCGACGGTCCCGGGTAGGCTTCCGCCTCCTGAATGGCCTTCACCGTCTGGTTCATCTGGGCGCCGAGGGAGATCTGCGCCACATAGACGTGGCCATACATCTTGATGCTGGCCCCGAGATCCTTGCGCTTGCCCTGCTCGCCAAATTTGGTGATGGCACCGAGTGGCGTGGCCTTGGACTGCTGGCCGCCGGTGTTGGAGTAGCACTGGGTGTCGAGCACCAGCACATTGATGTTCTCCCCCAGACTCAGCACGTGGTCGAGCCCGCCAAAGCCGATGTCATAAGCCCAGCCATCGCCACCGATGAGCCAGACCGACTTGTCCACCAGATAGTCCGCATCCCGTGTCAGCTCCAGGGCCGCCTCATCGCTGCGCCCTTGCAGCAGCACACGCAGTTGTTCGATATGGGCACGCTGTTCACAGACCGGCAGGCTGGCATCTTGCAGCGCCTGTTGCAGCTTGGCCGGGACAGCGTCGCCCAGGCTGGCCAGCAGGCGTTGCATCCGCTCGCGATGTTGATCGACGGTGAGCCTGAAGCCTAGCCCGAATTCGGCATTGTCCTCAAACAGGGAGTTCGCCCAGGCCGGGCCACGGCCCTCGGCGTTGGTGGTGTAGGGGGTGGTGGGCAGGTTGCCGCCATAGATGGAGGAGCAGCCGGTGGCGTTGGCGATGAGCAGCCTGTCCCCGTAGAGCTGAGTCAGCAGCTTGATGTAGGGGGTCTCGCCACAGCCGGAGCAGGCGCCGGAGTATTCGAACAGCGGCGAGATGAGCTGGGAGGTGCGAATGTCGATGCGCTCCAGTTGCTCGGCCGTGCGCTCGGGGAGGTCCAGGAAGAAGTCGTAGTTCGCCTTCTGGGCATCGAGGTGGTCGAGCCTGGACTCCATGTTGATCGCCTTGCGGCTCGGATCGGTGCGATCCTTGGCCGGGCACACCTCGACGCAGAGGTTGCAGCCGGTGCAATCCTCAGGCGCCACCTGCAGCACGTATTGCTGGCCGCGCATGTCGCGGGCCTTCACATCCAGGGCGTCCAGGGTCGCGGGGGCACCCTCCAGTGCATCCTTGTCCACCACCTTGGCGCGGATGGCCGAGTGCGGGCAGGCGGCCACGCAGTAGTTGCACTGGGTACACAGGTCCGCCTGCCAGATGTGCACCTCCTTGGCGATGTTGCGCTTCTCCCAGCGGGTGGTGCCCACTGGCCAGGTACCGTCCGGCGGGAAGGCGGAGACCGGCAGGCTGTCGCCGAGCCCCGCCAGCATGGCGGCGGTGACGGTCTGGACGAAGTCGGGGGCCTGGGCGGACACCACGGGGGGGCGATGGTGGCTGCTCGGATCGAGTTCTTGCAGCGGCACCGGGATCAGTGCCTCGCAGGTGGCGGCCAGGGCCTGCCAGTTGCGCTCGACCAGCTCGGCGCTCTTGTTGCCATAGCTAGCTGCGATGGCCTGCTTGAGCAACTCGGTGGCCTCTGCCGGCGGTATGATGGCGGTGAGCTGGAAGAAGGCCATCTGCATCACGGTATTGATGCGGCTGCCGAGCTGGCATTCCCGGGCGATCCTGGCGGCGTTGATGATGTAGAAACGCGCCTCTTTTGCACGCAGGGCCTGTTGCACCTCCTGCGGCAATCGCTGCCAGATCTCTGTCGGGCCATAGGGGCTGTTGAGCAGGAAGATACCGCCGAACTTCAGCCGCTCCGCCATCTGGTACAGGTCGATGAACTGCCACTGGTGGCAGCCGATAAAGTCCGCCTCATCCACCAGATAGGCCGATTGCAGCGGCCGCTCGCCGACCCTCAGGTGGGAGACGGTGAGGCCCCCCGCCTTCTTGGAGTCGTAGACGAAGTAGCCCTGCGGATAGAGTTGTGTGTGGTTGCCGAGGATCTTGATGCTGTTCTTGGCCGCCGAGACGGTGCCGTCGCTGCCAAGGCCGTAGAACAGCGCCTCCAGTTTGCTCTGGCTCGGCTTGTGTTGCGAAGAGCCGAGAGTGGGCAGCGGCAGGGAGAGGCCGGTGACGTCGTCGAAGATGCCGACGGTGAAACGCGGCCGCGGGTTGTCCAGCGCCAGCTCATCGAAGATAGCCTGCGCGCAGGCCGGATTGAACTCCTTGGAGGAGAGACCGTAGCGACCGCCGATGACCCGTGGCAGGCTGGCCCGCTCGCCTCGGCTGACCGCCTCGGCCAGCGCCGTCATCACATCCAGATAGAGGGGCTCGGCCTGGGCCCCCGGCTCCTTGGTGCGATCCAGCACCGCAATCTTGCAGGCGCTCTCGGGAATAACCGCCAGCAGATGCGAGGCCCTGAAGGGGCGGTAGAGGCGCACCTTCACCAGACCCACCTTCTCCCCTTGCTCGATCAGCCGCGCTATTACTTCCTCACAGGTACCGATGGCGGACCCCATCAGCACCAGCACCCGCTCGGCCTGCGGGTGACCCACATATTCAAACGGCTGGTAGTAGCGGCCGGTTAGCGAGCCGAAGGCCGCCATCGCCTCGCTCACGTGGCGATAGCCCTCGTCATACCAGGGATTGCTCGCTTCCCGGCACTGGAAGTAGGTGTCCGGGTTGGCCGCTGTGCCGCGAATGACAGGCTTGTCGGGGGTGAGCGCCCGATCGCGATGGGCGCGGATCGCCGCCTCCGGCAGCAGGGCACGCAGTGTGTCATCCGCCAGCGGCACTATCTTGGCTATCTCGTGGGAGGTGCGAAAACCGTCGAAGAAGTGGATGAAGGGCAGCCGGCTGTTGAGGCTGGCCACCTGGGAAATCAGGGCGAAATCCTGCGCCTCCTGCACATTGCTGGCACAGAGCATGGCGCAGCCGGTCTGGCGCACCGCCATCACGTCCGAATGATCACCGAAGATGGACAAGGCATGGGTCGCGACGGTGCGCGCCGCCACATGGAGTACGAAGGGAATGAGCTGACCCGCCAGCTTGTAGAGGTTGGGGATCATCAGCAAGAGCCCCTGGGACGAAGTAAACGAGGTTGCCAGCGCGCCTGTCTGCAGGGCGCCGTGGATGGTGGCGATGGCGCCCCCCTCCGATTGCATCTCCACCACGCGAGGTACATCCCCCCACAGATTTTTGCCCCGATCGCTCGACCAGGCCGACGCCAGCTCCGCCATGGTGGAGCTGGGGGTGATGGGGTAGATGGCGATGACTTCGCTGGTGCGGTACGCCACTGAGGCGACTGCGTTATTACCGTCTGTGGTGATCATGAGTTGTCCACTTGCTATGCCAGTTTGAAGGCCGGTTGCGGGCAACCAGCCATGGATAGGTCGCAGGCATAGTAAGAGGGTTGGAGAGATCGCATCAAACGGGATAAATAATCAATTAATACATCATCTATTCGTCATTTATACCCTTGAAAACAATCGGGTCTATTTGTCGGGATATATCTATCGATCCAGCGTGAATAATGGTGGCAGGGATGAGTTGGTACCGAAATCGTTGAATTAAATAAATCATGAAATTAAATAATTAGATGGAAGAGTCATGTTTGCTTGCACAGGCTGTACAGATCTAGTTATCACCTGACACCGGCCTCAAACCGGTGTCTTGTTTACACTACTTTAGTGCGCACTTCCTTCGGTATCAATTTCAGACCCTTCTTGAACATGCGGTAGGGGGTCTGACCCTCCATCATCCT
>NZ_JAPDBE010000030.1:0-60879 GCF_027705025.1 Aeromonas sp. D3
AAAAAATCGGCTCAAACATGAAGAAATGAAATGACTGAGTCAGCCGAGAAGAATTTCCCCGCTTATTCGCACCTTCCTTAGCATATAAGTTGTATGCTCAATATTTAGAAGATGACATTTTTTTTGAAGAGTATGCTCATAATGAGTAATAATGATTTTTATAGATGTTTTTACGGAATGCAAGGGGGGACACCCCCCTTTAATTATAATAAGTCTGGATCTTTTCTCGCAACGCGAGGAAAAACTAAAATTATGGCAGCCAGATGTGTTGTCTTATATTAGTAGACACCATGTTCAATTCGTCCTACTAAGTCTACCACTGCTTGAACTCCTACTGATGTACTCAACAGTTCAGCTGGCATTTTCCCGCCAAGTCCCTTAGCTGGTTGATGTAGCCATGCTATGGATTTGGTATTATCATTTTCATTTAGGGAGCGAGCCGCATCCAGAGCCAATATAACACCATAAACCCTAGAACCTTGTTGAATAGTCAGAGGTGTATTTGTTCTGAGTTTACGTGAAATAGTATTCTTGCTAATGCCGGTGAGGCGGCATATCGTGCCAACATCTGTCATAACCATTTTAGCGAGCTGAGGAATAGTCTCTGGTGCTACGCCAGCAACAATCCATAGGTGAACTCTCAATAGCTCGCTCGGAATGTTAAGGGCATGTGCAAGTGATCTACTTGTGGTGATGTGAGGACTCATACCATCGTCTGCATAGGTTATCACGTAGCTCTCCTATTTCTATGAGCGATTCTACACCAAGATTTCACCTAGAATAGTTTTGTCGTCTAGAGTGGTGGCAGTCACAGTCAATACAATGTGTCGGTCTGCAAATCTCCATATCTTTGACTTTTGTGAGCTGAATATCGGTAGGTGGATAGGGCCTTCAATATTTCTTTACGTCCAAATTCCATATAGTCCGGGCAATTAGTCAGATGTGGGCTACTCGCCCACAACTGTCAATGCTCTAAAACCGCTAGCCAGAGAGAGGTTCCCTTGGCTAGCCTGTTCAATGTGGTTGCTCCACCACATCATCATTATCACTCGTTGCTCAAAGTAATCTGCACGATTATAGGCACGGCGGATCTCGTTCTCGTCTGCGTGAGACAGTGCTGCCTCGATGGCATCAGGGTTGAATCCCTGTTCGTTTAGAGTGGTGCTACCCAGCGAGCGCAAACCGTGGGCCACCAGTCGTCCGCCATAGCCCAGTCGCTTGAGGGCGGCATTCGCGCTCTGGTCGTTGATGTGGCCGAGTGGATCACGGTAGCCAGGGAACACGAAGGGGCGGTGGCCACTAATCGGTTTCATCCGTTCCAGCAGGGATATTGCTTGTGGTGTCAGAGGGACTCGGTGCGGACGTTCCTTCTTCATCCGATCTTCAGGGATGTTCCAGACTTTGGCATCGATATCGATCTCATCCCAGCGAGTACCTGCGGATTCGCCTGGGCGAACCAAGGTATGCAAGCTCCATTCAATTTGGCAGCGTGTTGTGAGGTCTAACCTCCCATTTGCAATGTCTGCCATCAGATGTGGCAACTCGGCTGGCTTGAGGGTCGGCATGTGCTTTTTGGTGGGTTTCTTGAATACCTTACGAATGGCAGAGCAAGGATTAGCCTGGAGAAGGCCATGATTGACGCTATAGTCGAGAATTTCGTTAATCCTCTGGCAGAGGCGACGTACAGTCTCATGTTTGCCATCTGCTTCAATTGGGCGAAGAATTTCAATAACTTTAGGCGCACGTATCTGGTCTATGGGCATTGAGCCAATGAAGGGCAACACATAGAGTTCAAGGGAGCGCCACGAATCGGTGGCATAGGCGTCTGTCACATTGTGGCGTTTCAATTCCAGCCATTTGCACGCCATGCGTTCGAACGTGTTGGCACTGGCTTCTTGCTTGGCTTGAGCTGTGGCGATCTGTTCTTCTTTATGGAGCTTGGGATCAATGCCTTGGGCCAGTAGGGTGCGGACTTCTCGCCGCCGCTCTCTAGCAGCGGCAAGGGAGACTTCTGGATAAGTACCAAATCCCATGTTGGTGCGCTTTTTATCGGCTGGTTTTTGGTACTTGAAAACCCATCTTTTCCCTCCGTTAGGCTTAACTCTCAGCTCTAACCCTTCCCCATCAGGCAAGGTTAACTCTTTGATGTCTGCTTTGGCTGTTTTCACTTTAGTGTCAGAAAGCCGGTTTGTTCCTGTCTTACGCGTCTTCTTGTCCATGCCGCCTCTTAGTACCACTGAATTTAGTACCATCGCCCTTGTGGTACTAGTAATGGTACTAAATGAGCTGGTTTCTGGCGACTTCCTCGGACTACTGAGGACAACAAAAAACCCGCAAAGCCTTTGGCAATGCGGGTTTCTGTACTTCTTCGTTCCCGGCCGGAACATGATTTGGTGGAGCTGGGGGGATTTGAACCCCCGTCCAAAATTACTACATCCTCGGTACTACATGCTTAGTCACTCTTTACATTCGCCAACCCGCTGCGGAGAGACACGCCACGAATTGACTAGCTCGATTGGTTTTAATGCTTCCGCCCCGAGCAGGACTTCCACACGATCCTGTGAAGGATGACCTTCCGATTCCCTAGGACACAGGCAAGCTAGGGTAGAAGGGCTCTATGCAGGTTATTAAGCTGCTAGTGCGTAGTTTTCGTCGTTTGCGACTATTTTTTTGCGGTTTGTTAACGAGGCCTACCGCACCTCGGCATGCACCTTGGGTTTCGTGAATCTTGTCGAATCCAGAATCAGCCCCAAGTTGTCAAAAGCGATTGTACGCAAAAATCCTGTCATGGCAAGGCGTTGATAGCAATCGACCGGCCTTGGCCGGTCGATTGCTGGTTTATTGGACGCCGCGCAAGCGCTGGCGGCGCACAATCAGCCGCGATGCTTGTTCTTCATGATGCGGGCTTTCTCCCGATCCCATTCGCGGGCCTTGGTGTCTTCCCGCTTGTCGTGTTCTTTCTTGCCTTTTACCAGGCCGATCTCGACCTTGACCCAGCACTCTTTCCAGTAAAGTGCCAGCGGCACTATGGTGTAGCCCTGACGTGCAGTCAGGCTCTCCAGCTTGTCGAGCTCATGGCGGCTCAGCAGGAGTTTGCGGGTGCGAGTCGGGTCACACACCACGTGGCTGGAGGCGGCATTCAGTGGCAAGAAGGTGGAGCCGAACAGGAAGGCTTCACCTTGCATGAAGATGACATAGGCTTCGCTGATATTGGCCTTGCCCGCCCGCAGGGATTTGACTTCCCACCCTTGCAGGGACAGACCGGCTTCCACACGTTCTTCGATGAAGTACTCGTGACGGGCGGTTCTGTTGAGTGCAATGGTGCTGGACCCGGCTTTGTTTTTACTGTTCTTTTTGCTCATGACGGGCGCCTTTGGCAATGATTAGGAAGGCGCATTATACGTGGGTGGCGGCGGCTGTAAAACGCGCAACCGCTCAAGTGGCGGCTTTGTGAGCAGTTTCGGCGGTGATTTTGGCCGGGAAGGTGATTTAGAGGTGGGTGGCGGCGGCGGTAAAACGCGCAACCGCTTGAGTGATGGCATTGTGAGCAGTTTCGGTGGCGATGTTGGCCGGGACGGTGATTTATAGGTGGGTGGCGGCGGTGGTAAAACGCACAACCGCTTGAGTGACGGCATTGTGAGCAGTTTCGGCGGTGATTTTAGCTGACAAGGTGATAAAATCGGCCCGATTGGATGAGGAAAACCCATGCCCCGTATTACTCGCAGTGCCCTGGTGATGTTCAGTGCCGAACAAATGTTCCGGCTGGTCAATGATGTTCACGCTTATCCGGAGTTTCTGCCCGGTTGTGTCGGCAGCCGCGTTCACGAAACCGGCAATGACTACATGACGGCCTCGGTGGATGTGGCCAAGGCGGGAATTGCCAAGACGTTTACCACTCGCAACCAGCTCGATGCCAACCGGCAGATCAAAATGGAGCTGGTGGACGGCCCCTTCAGCAAACTGGCTGGCTGGTGGACCTTTACGCCGCTGGATGTGGATGCCTGCAAGGTCGAGTTCGACCTCGATTTCGAATTCACGTCCAAGTTGATCGAGCTGGCATTTGGCCAGATTTTCCGCGATCTGGTGGGTTCCATGGTGCTCGCTTTCTCCAACCGCGCCAAGGTGGTGTACGGTGTCTGATTTACTCAATATCGAGGTGGTGTATGCCCTGCCCGAGCGCCAGACGGTGCTGCGCATCCGGGTTGCCCCCGAGACGAGCGTGCTGGCTGCCATCGAGCAGTCCGGCATCGTGACCAAGCACCCCGAGATCGACCTGTCGGTCAACAAGTTCGGTATCTACAGCCGTCCGGTCAAGGGTTCCGAGTTGCTGCAGGATGGGGATCGCATCGAGATCTACCGTCCGCTCATTGCCGATCCGAAAGAGATGCGCAAGAAGCGGGCAGAGAAGGCCAAAGAAGAAGGGCGCGCCGATGTGGTGACTGGCGGCCGGCCCAATACCAACCGCAAGCGAGGGGATGCAGACTCGGCCTGATGCCGAGCGCTGTGATCATAAAAGGCGCCTGGGCGCCTTTTTGATTTTTGCCGACCGCACTGCTGTCGGGTTGGCGAGTTCTTTAAATCGTCCCCGCCAGAGGGTGAAGAGGTTACATGGCGAGCAGGCGCTCGTTCTCCACCAGATCGATACCATGTTCCTGCTGGCTGAGCACTATCATGGCGTGAGCGACCTGGCTGGCGTCGATGGCGCGCCAGCGGCGCAGCTTGCCGATGAGCAGGGGACGCAGCAGCGGATAGAGTGCCTGAAAAAATTGCTCGGAACGGCGCGGTGGCTGGCGGTTGCCGAGCAGCATGGCGGGGCGCACTATGGCAAGCCGTGGCCAGGATTGTGCCAGCAAGGCCTGTTCCATCTGCCCCTTGGTGCGGGGATAGAGGGCCGGTGAGCGTGGGTTGGCTCCCAGACTCGAGACGACGATGAGGCGTTGACAGCCGTGACGGCGAGCGAGCTGGGCAAAAGCCAGCACATAGTCGTGGTCGACCCGACGAAATGCGTCGTCATAGCCTGCCTGCTTGCGGGTGGTGCCCAGGCAGCAGAAGGCGATATCAACAGGGGAGGGCAGGTCCAGATCCGTCAGTTGTTCGAAGTCGGCTGGCAGCCAGTGATGCCGGGGCCGGGGAGCACCCGCCTTGCGACAAAGGAGGGTCAGTGAGTGAGCGGGAGCGAGCTGACGGAGTAGCTCCCGGCCGATCAGACCGCTGGCTCCGGCGATCAGGATCTGGCTCATGCGTGCCTCCCTGGCTCAACTAGGGCCACCAAGATCTTGCCATCGCGCCGTCCGTGGGTATGGGGATTCTTGGGCTGGTGCATGGAGGCTTCCTCGCGAAGATGGGATGGCGGTGGCTAAATAAAACAAAACCGGCGCTGGGCCGGTTTTGTGAATGCGATCAGAGCGGGGTGTGGAAGGCCGCTGGTAATGGGAAGTCGCCGGTGACCGTGGCCAGCTTGTCGTTGGCGAAGGTCACAGTGAGCTCTTTGCGCTCTTTTTCGCCGCGCCCCGGCTGGAATTCATAGAGGTAATACCAGGTGTTCGGGTCAAAGCCATCGCGCAGCATGGCGGAGCCCAGCACGAACTCGACCTGTTCGCGGGTCATGCCCTGGCGCAGTTTGTCGACCTGTTTTTGTTCCACATAGTTGCCCTGGGGAATATCGATGCGATAGACCAGGCTGCAACCGGACAGGGTGAGGGCGGTCAGGGCCGCGGCAATCAGGTGTTTCATCCGCATATCGAGTTCAGATCATCCATTCAAGTCTTTTACGCTGGCCGAATCATACCTACTCCCTTGGCGGAAGTAAAAGCCATGGAAAAAATAGCCAGAGGGCGCCTGGCCCTCTGGCCGATGGGATTACTCCTCAATGGTGGGGATGGGGCGGACCAGCCGCAGCATGACGCTGGATGTTCCTATTCCGCCAACGTTGAAGGTTTCCCCGCTGCCGGCAAAGTTCAGAAAGTCGTATCCTTCCCCCCCCGAGCTGTCTGAACCAAAGGCGATGTTGGTCAGTGCCCAAAGTTGTTGTTCAGCTGCGCGGCATGCAGTTTTGACATCATCGGGAGCCTCGATCCACTGCTCGGTTACCTTATCCCACTTGGACGCTGCGTCAGCACACAGGGTTTCTTTATCTGCCGCTATCTGTGATTGGAGGGATGTCGCAGGGTAACCTTGTGCCGCATAAATGGCTGGCTGGCACTGGTTGTTGTAGAGGGTAAACAGTTCCTTGATGTCGGGGGCCCGCCAGGGTTGTGCGGGTGTACCAAGCCGGTCGTTGGCCTGTTTGATAACGCCCATCAAGGGATTGTCTTCAGCGTTGGCGCGGGTTGAAATAAACGCGGGTGTGCCTTCGCAGCCGGTGCCATCGGCACTGGCGTGCTGACCATAGGGACAATAGAGCCACTGCAGACCTGTGGCTCTGTCGTTGACCACGTTCAGCTTGCCCTCGGCCGTGTCGACCTGCTCGCTGACGAAACGGTTGTGATCGTCCTGATAGCCAGGCAGACACTCGCGAGCCTGGCTGGTGACCGGCAACAGGGTGGCGATCAGCAATAGGGGGGGGAAATAGCGGTGCATCTTATTCTCCTGTGACCTTGAAGCCATCGCTGACCAGCATGACGTAATGGGGTTGATACTGGCGGGCAATACTGCCTCTGAGGTCAGAGCCTGGCCTTACCTTGTAGGCATCCGGCCCGCCATCATCCAGGCTCCAGGTGCCGACCGGGCGACTCACTGGCATGACATCTGCCGTCCAGAAGCCGTAGAAGATACCTTCCAGCTCGTTCCATTTGCCGTAGGTGTATGTCAAGCCGGAATAGAGCGGGAAATAACGGGTATCGAGCGCTATGGGGTTCTCTTTGGTCAGGGTCATGATGCCGTAGAACTCCTGCTGGCTCGGGGCGCGCCAGTTATCCAGGCCGCACAGCTTGCTCTGATTGACCTGATTGACCTGACGTTTCAGGTTGCAACGGCTTCTATCGCTGGCCAGGGTGCCACTTTGCGGGTCATAGCAGCTGCCGTTGAAGGCGTTGTCACTCTGGATATCGGCATAGGCAAACAGGCTCTTGTCATCGTGCAGGGAGGATTCCCCATCCTTGTGCTGCACCTTGGTTTCCCATACCAGTCCGCTCAAGGCATCGACCACGCAGGCGAAGGGCAACTGTTTGTAGGAGAGGTCTTGCCGTGGCAGGGGTTGTCCCTGGCTGTCCAGCTTGATGTAGCGAGCGCCAAGCACCCCATCCTGATTGCTGTTGACGGCCTGACCGCTCAGGGGATCGCAGCGATTGTCCAGATCCCGTCCCCGCTTGCCGTCATCGTCTCCCATGCTGTGGGTGATGCGGGTATCGGCCACATGCAACTGGCCCGTCCGATAGTGGAGGGGGGCGCTGATGGTGCCGCCTTCGCTCATCACTCTTATCTGGTAGTCCTGATAGCGAGGGAGTCCCTTGAGGGTGATGCGAGTCTGCTGGCTGATGCCTTGCTGTTCGGCGTTTTCAATATGCTCAAACGGGGTTTTCCCCCAGCCAATCCGATACTGACTCGCCCCCTCCTGGGGTTGCCAGCCGAGGGTAACCCAGTGGCTGCCATCCTGATCACGGCCCTGCCCCAGAATGGCCAGGCCGATCACTTGATCTGACAACACCTCGCGCTGACAGACGGGGGAGAGGGGGCTGTTGGGGTAGGGGGTGACCCAGCTACCCGGTGTGCTGGTACCGGGATAGAGAAGTGCATCGCTTTCCGAGTTGCGGATCAGACCGGCCGCCGTCTTGATGATGTGGGAGATGTTCTTGTCTGGATTGGCATTCAACAGGGGGCCCAGCCCGCTATTGTCGGCGATGGCGGATTCCAGTTTGAACAGGTCCGGTATCTGATTGTTGCGGGACACGGTTGAATATTCATTGGCCATGTTGATCTCCAGCCAGCTCAGCAGTTGCTGGCGAAAATCAGTGCCTTCGATCAGGTTGACGGGCTGCTGCCAGAGCTCCCCCTCGGCCTGCAGGGCGACCATGGCTGCCAGCAGCTCAACCTGATGCCTCGGCAGTGCTTTGAGTTTTTGATCCAGCTCCGCCAGGGTCCAGGCTTGCCAGTCCAGGAAAGAGCCCATGCCGGCACTGAGTGTGGCTTTGAGCAGCAGGGCTTGCTGGGCCGTGCTGGTATAGCCCACTAGCAGGCGCGGGAATTCGCTGGCGGTGAGGATGCCGTCCCGGTTGCCGTCCTGCTTGACCAGTTCGCACAGGGATCCGAGTACGGATCGCAATTCCACCTCGCTCTTCTCATCCTGCACCACCAGGGTGAGGGTGTCCTGCATCAGGTCGTCGCTGGTCTCGCTCTCGCCAGGCTGGCAAGTGGTGAAGGTATTGTTGAGGTCCGGCAGTGCGAGGGTGAGGCTGTACTGGTTGCCCTGTTTGACGGGCAGACCGTCAAGTACCTGGTCATCCGGTGCCCTGACGGGGAGTCGCTGTGGCCGTATTGGGCGTTCCGGTTTGAAGTAGTTCTGGTTAAGGCCATCGTGATTGGGCTTGGCACCTATCTCCACCATGACGGTCGGCTCATCAAGCCGCGAAGGGAATATTCCCTGCAGGGTCAGTTGTCGATGAGGGTAGAAGGTGGCGTGCAGCTGATAGGCCGGGGTGCGGGTGTCGAGGGCCGCCATGGTTTTGACCGCAGCAGCCAGCATGGTCTCCGTATCGGCAGGCAGTGCCGTCCCTTGCTGGACGGCATAGTTCAACAGCCCTTCTTGCAGATCAGCATCTGGCTGAACTTGCCGGTAGGCGACCAGGTACTCGGCCAGCTGGGTGATCTCGCTGACAGGGAGGGGAATGTCGCCATCGAGTACCAGTTGCAGCAGTGCGGTCAGTTCGCGAGCGAAGCCGTGATTGAGTTGTGGATCGCTGACCAGCAGGGCAGTGACATCCTGCCTGCCTTCCCGTTTTTGCAGTGCCGTGGTGAGGCTCTGGTATGCCAGCAGCATAGGGGAGAGGTGCAGATGGGGTACCTCCTGCTCGGTGATGATGCCATCCCCATTCTGATCCTGCTTGAGCAGTTGCTCCAGCGAGGGCAGCTGACTGCTGAGGATAGGCGCACTCTGTTGACGGTTGCTGGCGGTCAACCTCAGTGGTTTATCCTGAGGCCACTGGCTCAGCTTGAGTTTGAACCCAAAGCTGCCGTCGGCCAGGGCGCTCTGAGTCACGCACACCTTGTCGGCGCAGAGCTGGATATCGAATTGGGCTCCCTGCTCGTGTGTGATGGAGAGCGCACCCGCCAGATCCAGGCTGGTGGGTTTGGTGGCGGGATCTGGTGCCTTGTCCGGTTGATCCGGCGGTGTAGGCGGGGTCACAGTACCTGTGTTGCCGCTTCCGCTGCTGCTCCCCGAACCCGTGCCGCTGCCGTTGTTCCCGGTGTTGTTGTCCGATGGCGGGGTCACGGGATCCGGGGGGGGAGGCGTGGTTTGACTGCTGCCGTTATTACCGCTGGTGTTGCCGTTGTTTCCTTCCTGATCCGGGGTACCCAGCTCGGCCTTGCATGCCAGCAAGGTTGCGCAGCAGAGGGCCAGGATCAGGGGTCGCGTTGTCCTGAACAAGATCGACTCCATTATTGTTGTATAGGTGAATAAGCTGCTGAACCAGTCTCTTCTTGCGAGTTGAACGATTAGTGCAGATTTTTTTGCTGTTAAAAGTGTCAAAAACGAAAATTCACTCTGCGAATTATTTCATTTGATGATAATGAAATTGATTCTCGTTTGTGATCTCAATATCATATTGTCGCTGTTTAATTTCAGGCATAAAAAACAGGGACAATAAAATGAAGATGCGAGTTTGGGATTACCTTGGGGACTATCTGAAGGATGACACCGGCGCCACGGCGATCGAATACGGCATTCTGGCGGCAGGGCTGGCGGCCGGGATCCTCGCCATCTTCGGCTCGGACGGGATCTTCATCACGGCCTTGAAGGAGAAGTTCACCGCCATAGTGGCGGGGTTGAACATGGATGCCGCGGGCAAGTGACAACGCTCGGGCAGTGGCTGGCCATATTGATGGCGTGCTGGTGTCTGGTCAGCGACCTGTTTGAGCGGCGTATCCCCAACCTGGCTGTGCTGGTACTGGCACTCTGGGCGCTTTGGCTGCTGCCGTTCAATCCGCTTTCGTTGACGCTGGCCCTGCTGACACTGCTGCTGGGGCTGTTTGCCTATCACAGGGGCTGGTGCGGGGCCGGTGACAGCAAGTTGCTGGCGGTCTGCCTCTATGGTGCATCCGGACGCTGGCCCGAGTTGCTGCTCTGGATGGCATTCTCGGGTGGCGTGCTCAGCCTCGTATGCCTGGCTTACGCCCGTTTCCGGCCATCTCCCGAGCCCGTCACAGTGCCTTATGGATTCGCCATTTTGTGGGCGGCGAGTCTGACCACTCCTCTATTTATGTAGTCACACCTATGAAGAAACTCTTCTCTCTTATCGCTGCACTGCTGGTGCTGGCGGCGACGCTGGCTGCCTTCTGGTCGGTTGAACCGGCGCCGCAGAAGACAGTTCCATCGCGAGACCTGACATCGGAATCGACAGCTTCCGACAGGGTCGCCCAGGTGCTGGTGGCCGCCCATAGGGTACAGGCCGGCTCCTTTATCCATCCCGAGGATCTGGTCTGGCAAACCCTGCCCGCCGCCGAGGAGATGAATCTGCCGGGGCTCTTCCTGTTCGGTTTTACCGATACCAAGGCACTCAAGGGAAGTCTGGTCACCCGTACCCTGGAGTCGGGGCAGATTGTCTCGTCTGATGACCTGGTGCGCCCGGAGCAGAGCCACTATCTCTCCGCCATGATGGCGCCGGGGATGCGGGCTGTGACCCTGGCACTGGGGCGGGAGGCGGCCAGCCATGGCCTGATCCGGCCCGGCAACCGGGTGGATGTGATCCTCACCAGCAAGCATGCCCGTCAGCACAATGCGCAAGGGGCAGAGGTGACCAGCAACCAGTCGGCGGAGATCATTCTGACCGATATCAAGTTGCTGGCCATCGATGCCCAGGTGACCGATATCGCCGCGCTCAACGGTACTGCTGCGGCGCAGGACAACTTCGATCAAGTGGCCGTGACCTTCGAGCTGGCCCCGCGGGCGGCAGCCCGGCTGTTGCTGGCCCATCGATTGGGAGAGCTGGCACTGGTGCTGCGCTCGGCCCAGGGTGCTCCTGCGGGCAGCGAGGCTGTTGCCCTGCCTGAAGGGAGCCTGATATGGGCCGAGCAGGTGGCCAGTGGCCAGAACCCGAGGGCCATTCCGGGTCACGGAGTCCGGATCAGTTATGGCGACGGCAACGACCGTAACCGCCAACCTTAATCAACCCAGAAAGGACACGATGTTGCGAACATTCGCCATGGTGCTCGCCCTGCTGCCGTTCTGGGCAGTGGCGGCAGAGAGCCTGACTCTCACCCCCGAGCAGTCCACCCTGCTCAATTTCGATGAACCCGTGCTGGATGCCTTCGTCGCCAACTCGGAGTTGGTGCGGGTACACAGCCCCTCCGATCAGCAATTGCTGATCTATGGTCGCAAGGTTGGCCGCACCGATCTGGTGGTCACTGCGCAGGATGGCCGCACCCTGGGTCACTACCGGGTGCAGGTGGTGGCGGATCTTGCCCCCCTCAAGCAACTGGCCAGGCAGCACTTTCCCCAGAGCCGACTCACCTTCAGCGAGTCTGGCGGCGCCATAGTGGTGGCGGGGGAGGTAACCAGTCCGCTGCAAGCCCACGAGATCCTGGCCATGGTGGAGGCGTTCGCCAAAGGCATTCAGCCTCAGGGAGTCCCCTCTGGCCCAGTCGCCCCCGCTCAGCCTCAGAGCGGCAATCAGGATGAGGGTGCGGCGGTCGCCGGTGGTGGCAGCGGGCAATATGCGAACGTCATCAACCAGTTGCGTCTGGCGGGCTCGGATCAGATCAACATATCGGTGCGCATCGTCGAGATGCAGCGCACCACCAGTGAACAGCTGGGATTGCGCTGGAGCGCCATGGGGGAGTACTTGCAGCTGGGTGTCTCGCCGGGCAACCGTTTCCCCAAACCCGCCGAGCGGGGCAGTTGGGGCGGCAAGAAGGATGTGGTCTACATCAACGCCATCATAGATGCACTGGTGGAGAACAGCCTGGTCAATGTGCTGGCCGAGCCGAACCTGACGGCCAAATCCGGTGAGGCCGCCACCTTCATGTCCGGTGGCGAGTTCCCCTTCCCGGTGGGCAATGGGGATAACGGGCCCGAGATCGAATTCAAGAAGTTCGGCATCTCGCTGGAGCTGACTCCCACCTTGCTCGACAATAGCCGCATCAGCCTGACGGTTTCACCCGAAGTGTCGACCCTGAGCCGCGAGAACAGCGTCTCCATCGCCGGGGTCGTGGTGCCGGGCATAGAAACCCGTCGCACCACCACCACCATAGAGCTGGCGGATGGCCAGAGCTTCGCCCTGGCGGGCCTGGTGCGCACCCATCGCAACCAGAGCAGCGAGGCCTTGCCCTTCCTCGGCGAGATCCCCGGGCTGGCTCCCTTCTTTGGCAGCAACAGCTTCAAGAACCAGGAGAGCGAACTGGTGATCATCGCCACCGCCCGTCTGGTGCAGCCCACCAGCGATCCCCTCTCCCTGTCGACGCCGCTGGATCATTATCGGGCGCCGAGCCGGTTCGAGCGCCTGTTCTTCACCGACATGGGGTCAACCGAGCGACCTGGCGCGCAAGCGACTCGCCTGTTTGGCAACTACGGCTACAGCTACTGAGGGAAGTGACCATGTTAAGAGAGACACTGTTGCTGGCCCTGGCGTTACCGCTGATGGCCTGCACCACCCAACCCCCTGCTGCCTCCCTCAAGGATCAGCTGCAGTTCCGGGTTGCCCCGTCGCAACTGCAACAACAGCTGCAATGGCAACTGGCCCCGCTGGCCAACCGGCTGGAGTCCGGATCCCTGCACCTGACGATCACGGGCCCGCAACCCGGGAGCCGGGAGCCAACTCCGGAAGCACTGCGCCAGCAGTTGGCCCAGTGGCTGGCGCTGGAGACCCGCCTCACCTTCATCCCGGCGACCCGGCAAGCGTATGAGGTCGAGCTTGACGCCACCTTGCAATCCGACACCTGCCGCTATGCCAGAGGCGTATCTTTGGCATCGCCCGGCGCTTGTCTGGTACTGCGCAACCAGTATCGCGCCCAGAGTCATGGGGAGCACTGGGCCCGCGGTGCCCGCTATGACGGCAGTGGCAGCGCCCTCGATGCCGGTGCCGTGCAGCGCCTCTATCAGGGCAAGGCCAAGTCGGCCAAGAAACAGCAGACGACAGGGGAGTAGTGAATGAGTGAACAAGCCAAACAACTGGTGGCTGTCACCCGCCAGCCGGCCCTGCATGCCGGGGTCGGCCTGGTGCTGGCCCAACTGGCCGAGGTCGAAGCCCGACAGATCCCGGGCTCCCTGGCCGAGGCCAGGGCCTACTGCCTGGCGCAAGGGGCCCCCGATATCCTGCTGGTGGAGGTGGAAAACCCACAGACGCTGGCGGCCGATCTGGCCGCCCTTGCCGAATGCTGTCCGCCCCAGATGCGGCTGGTCCTGCTGGGGGAGAGGGGGGACGTGACCCTGTTCCGCTGGCTTATTTCGGTGGGGGTGGATGATTACTATCCGGCGCCGCTGGATCCCGATGCCCTGCGTACCGGCCTGCTGCGTCTGCTGGGGGTGCCGCTGGTGACCTCATTGCGCAAGGGGCGGGTGATCTGCGTGGTCGGCGCTGCCGGTGGCGTGGGCACCAGCACAGTGGCTGCCAATCTGGCCATGGCGCTGGCCGACCAGCATCACCGTCAGGTTGCGTTGCTGGATCTCAACCTTCATCACAGTCGCCATCCCATCTTGCTGGGCAGCGACTATGCCCCGCCCGGTGAACAGTGGTGGCAGGCTACCGATCGACTCGATGGCACCCTGCTTGCCCACACTGCCCATCAGCTTGGGCCAAGGCTCTTCCTCTTCTATGACGAGGGGCAGGAGCTGGTGCTCGGTGCCGAGCAACTGGTGGCGGCGGTCAACGTGATGGCGGAGCACTACAGCACCCTCATTATCGATGTGCCGGATCTGCGCACCCATGGGCTGCGTGCCTTGCTGCAAGAGGCGGACGTAGTGCTCTGGTTGCACGATTTCAGTCTGGGGGCACTGCGGCTGCTGGGGCAATGCCCGCAAGGCGGGCAGGCCCAACGTCGCCTGCTGGTGGGCAACCACTGCCGTGGCAAGGAGGGGCGGGTGCCGGCGCAGGAGCTGGAGCGCGTCTGTGGTCAGCCCCACGCCGCCGTGCTGCCCTATGATCACGGCGCCTTTGTGCGTGCCGAGCGTGCCGGGCAGCCGCTCATCCAGCAAAAGAGCAAACTGGCCCGCGCCCTGACCTTGCTGGCGGGTGAGCTGGTGGGGGCTCAGGTCACAGGGCGAGGGCGGCGCTGATGTTCGGACAAGCCAACAGCCGACTGCCGTCGGTGCCAGGGGCACTGCTCACCCTGTCTGATGCCGCGCGTGAGGCCTTCTACGAGCTGGTCGAACCCTCGGTGGCCGCCACCTTGCCGCGCGCCGCGCTGCTCGAACGGGTCACCCGTGCCCTCGCGCAGCTCTCGACTCGCCGCATGCTGCCCTATAACCGTCAGGAGCTGACCCTGCTTGCCCGTCAGCTGGTGGACGAGATGGTGGGTGTGGGGCCGCTGCAACCCCTGCTCGATGACCCCGAGGTCTCGGACATTCTGGTCAATGGCCCGGACAAGGTCTATGTGGAGCGGCACGGCAAGTTGACCCTCTCCGGGGTGCGCTTTCGCGACCGCCAGCATGTGTTCAACGTGGCGCAGCGGATCGTCAATGCGGTGGGGCGGCGGGTGGATGAGTCCACCCCCATGGTAGATGCCCGACTGGCCGATGGCAGCCGGGTCAACGTCATTGCGCCGCCTGTCGCCCTGTGTGGCACCACCATCTCCATCCGCAAATTCCCAAGTAGCCGCCTGACCCTGGTCCATCTGGTGGAGAAGGGGGCCCTGTCCGGTGCCATGGCCCGCTTTTTGGGACTGGCGGCGCGCAGTCGCTTCAACGTGCTTATCTCGGGGGGGACGGGATCGGGCAAGACCACCTTGCTCAACGCCCTGAGCAAGCACATCAACGACGACGAGCGGATCATCACCATAGAGGATGCCGCCGAGCTCTCCCTCGAACAGCCCCACTGGGTTCCGCTGGAGACCCGCAACGAAAGTGCCGAGGGCAAGGGAGAGGTGAGCGTACGCGCCCTGGTGCGCAACGCCCTGCGGATGCGGCCGGATCGCATCATTCTGGGGGAGGTGCGCGGCGCCGAGGCGTTCGACATGTTGCAGGCGATGAACACCGGCCATGACGGCTCCCTCTGCACCCTGCACGCCAACACCCCGGAAGATGCCCTGTTGCGGCTGACCAACATGTTGCAAATGGGGGCTGAGCGGCTCTCCGAGCAGATCATCCAGGCCCAGATCGCCAGCGCCGTGGATCTGGTGGTGCAACTGGAGCGGATGCGTGACGGTCAGCGCCGTATCACCGCCATCAGTGAAGTTACCTCGCTGGAAGGGAGCCAGATCAGGATGCAGCCGCTGTTTCGCTTCGTGCTGGAATCCGAGCTGCACGGCAAGCTGCAGGGGCGTTTTATCGCCCATCCCCTCTCGGCCGGAGTCGAGGAGAAAGCCCGTCAGGCGGGTTTGCTGACGGAGCTGCATGACTGCATGGCGGGTGCCGGGGAGCCGGTGTCATGAGCACGCTCATTCTGGTGTGTCTGGGCTGGGGACTGGCTTGCCTGTTGCTCTGGCAATGGCAGAGCCGACGCGAAGCCTGGCAGCAGCAGTGCCAACGCTATGGCCAGCCCGCGCAACACAAGGGGACACGGCCTCTGCCCCACTGGTATCAGCAGATGGTGACCATGGTGGGCCAGGATCAGCTGACCCGCTGGACCTGGCAGGGCCCGGCGGGGGCGGCCCTTGCCTGCGTCTTGCTGGTGGCCAATGGCATGCCGTTCTGGCTGGCACTGCTGCTGGCGGTGGGCGGGGCGCTTTCCCTCGGGCTGGTGGTCTATCAGCAACTGCAACAGCGGGCGCTGGAGCGGTTTCGTACCCAGTTGCCCGAGGTGATTGACGGCATGATACGGGCGCTGCGGGTCGGGGCGCCATTGGCGGATATCTTCAAGCTGGTGGCCTGCCAGCAGCACGGCCTGATGGCCAGGTTGTTTGGTCAGATGCATGACGAGTTACAGGTGGGCCAGCCGGTGGCGCAGGTGATGCAACAGGCGGCGAACCGGGTCGCGGTGGCCGAGTTTCAGTTTCTGACCATAGTGCTCAGCCTGCAACAGGAAACGGGCGGCCGCCTCTCGGAGGTGCTGGCGCAACTGGTGGAGACACTGCGTGCCCGCCAGACCCTGGCGGCCAGCATCCAGACCATCACGGCCGAGAGTCGCAATGCCGCCAAGGTGCTGGCAGCGCTCCCCGTCATCATCTTGCTGGTGCTGTTCACGACCGGGCGGGAGCACTTCACCTACCTGATGACCACGGCCAGCGGCCAGTGGGTATTGGGATATGTCTCCATCAGCGTGGCGGTCGGGCTCTGGCTTATCCGTCGCTTCACGCGTCTGCAGGGGTAGCCCATGACTGTCATGCAACTTTTCGGATTGGCGCTGGTCTGTCTCGCGTCGGCGGCGGTCGTTGGCTGGCACGGTTACCGGCAACAGCAGCAGTGGCAGGCCCAGAGCCACCGCTATGGCCCTGCCCGTCAACGCAGGGATGCGGCGCGGGACTGGCTGGCCTGGTGCGGTCGCGGTTACCCGGTCGGCCCCCGGGAGCAGGCCCGCTTGCAGCAACTGCTGGCGCAGGGGGGGATCTTCTCCCGCCATGGCTTTGACCGGCTCAGGGCGGCCAAGTTATTGGGTGGGCTGGGAGGGGCGCTGGCGGCCTTGCTGTGGCGTCTGCTGGCTGCGCCCGCCGACGGTTTCACCCTGATGTGGGTGCTGGTGGCCTATGTGGTGGGGGCCGGTGTGCCCGAGCGCTGGCTGCAGTGGCGTGCCCGCAAGGTGAAGAGCGCACAGCAGAAGGTGGTGCCCGATGCCATCGACCTGCTGGTGATCAGCGTCGAGGCCGGGCTGGCGCTGGATCGGGCGCTGCTACGGGTGGGTCACTATTTGGGAGCGCTGGAGCCGGGCCTGGCCCGCCAGTTCCTGCGCACCCATGCGGAGATCCAGATGCGCGGCGATCAGGCAAGTTGTCTGGCGCGGCTTGCCTGGCGCACCGGTTTGCCCGAGCTGGACAGGCTCGCCAACACCTTGCAGATGGCCCAGCAGTACGGCTCGCCGCTGGCCGAGACAATGCGCACCATCAGTCAGGAAGCTCGCCAGATGCGGCGGCTGGCGCTGGAGGAACAGGCAGGCTCCTTGCCGGGCAAGATCACCCTCATCCAGATGGCGCTCATCATGCTGCCCATGCTGGTGCTGATCATTGCTCCCACCCTCAATTTGTTGATCAACAGCCTGCGCTGAGCAGGCCACAGGATTTGAAATGCGATCACGACTTCATTGTGTGTTGCTGCTGGCCCTGCTCGGGCTGGCAGCGTGCAGCAACCACGGCAATACCCGCCAACAAAGCCAGAGCAATGGTATGGCGGTGGCCAAGGCGGCGTTCGATTCTGCCCAGTATGACAAGGCAGAGCGGCTCTATCAGGCCTTGCTGGCTGACGATGCCACCCTGGAGGAGGCGCAGCTGATGCTGGCCCGTACCCGTTATCAGCAAGACAAGAAGCAGGCGGCGCGTGATGGCTTGCAGCAGTTGCTGGACAAGGAGGGCAAGCCGGGGGCTCAGGCCGCTCACTATCTTGGCAAGTTTCTGCTGGATGATGGCCTGAGCGCCGAGGCTGCACTGGCCTATCAGCAGGGACTGGCACTGGCCGGACTGAACCGGGACGAGCGCGCGCGACTCAGCAATGGCCTGGGGGTGGCCAGCTTGCAGCAGGGGGCATTTGGCAAGGGACGCCAGCAGTTTGAAGTGGCGGTGGCGGCGGCCCCCGACGAACCGGATTATCGCGCCAACCTGGCGCTGGGCTGGCTGATGGAGGACAACAAGGTGGCTGCCCGTCAGGCATTTGAGCCGCTGCTGCACTACCAGAACCTGCCCCCCAGGGTGGAGATGAATTATGTCCTGCTGCTGCTGGCGGAGGGCAATGAACCCCAGGCTCGCCTCATACTGTCGCGCTTTCTCAGCGCCAGCCAGCTGGAGCACGACATCAGGCTGCTCAAGGCGCAACTGGGGCGGGGGACGGGGGCGTGAGACGCGAGTTAGGTGTGGCCAGCATAGAGCTGGTGATCATATTGCCGCTGCTGCTGGCACTGCTGTTGCTGGTGGTGGATGTGCTGCGGGTGCATCTGCAATACAGCACCCTGGAGCATGGCTTGCGATCCGTGCTCCGTGAGCTGCAGGCCGAATCTGCGGCAGGGCGGATCCCGTCGGCTGACGGGATCCGCCTTCGCTTGCAACAACGGGGGCGAGGGGAGCTGGACGGCGTGACGGTGAGCGTCATCCCCCATGTGTCGCTGGAGGTCATGCTGGGCCAGGAGGAGGGGAGCCCGGATCCTGCCAGCGAGATCCGCCTGCCTGCGGATCCCGTGCTGGAGGTGACGGCCAGGGTCCGCCCCCGTCTACAGCTCACCCCGAGCTGGCTGATTGACGATCGCGAGCTCAACTATCAGAGCACCCTCTTGTTGCTCACCGACCGGCTACCGGCCGGAGGGGCAGGATGAGTCGCTGCTCCTGTTGCCACCGGCGCCCGGTGACGGGCCCTGGCGCCATGGGGGGCAGCATCAGCATAGAGGCGATGATGTTCATTCCCGTCTTGCTGGCCCTGCTCAGTTTTGGCAGCGAGGCACTGCAACTGCTGCGCCTCGAGCAGCGCCTGCACAATGTTGCCTACAACGTGACCCAGATAGTGACCCAGCAGGGGACGGGGCAAAACGCCGCCGCCGTGTCGCAGCTGGCCTTCTATCAGCGCTTCGTGCAGGGCCAGTTGTCCGCTCTGCAGGAGGGGCAGGCCGCCCTGACCATAGAACAGTACAACAGCGCCAATGGCGAACTGGTGCCCCTGCTGCAGGGCACTGGCTGCGCTGGCCAGGGCAATTGGCCGCAATTGCGGGTAGGCACCTTGATGCGGGTGACCCTCTGCTATCGCCTCGGGCAGGGGGAGGGCGGCATGTTCAGCCGGTTCTGGGCGGGCCGCACCCTGGTCACCCACTTTATTCAGGAGATCCATTGAATGGGACTGCCCTTGCGCCAGGGGGGCGGGCTCTCTCCCGCCTTTGCCCTTATGTTGACAGGCGTGCTGGCGCTGACCGGCGTTGTCATCGAACTGGTACGTGGCTACAGCGGCCAGAGCCTGCTCAGCGCCGCCGCCGATTCGGTGCTTTACTCTGCCGCCGACAGTGACACTGCCGCTGAGGATGCTGTTGCTCTGGTGCAGGCCAATCTGGCGGGCCGCCCCTTGCAGGTGGGCCCCCCCGGCTTGAGCCAGAGCGAACAGGGATCCCGGGTTATTCTGCAGGGGCATGTGCCCGCACTGATGGATCTCTCGGCCATTGGCGAAGGGGGCGACATGCCGGTGGCGGCGGCGGCCCGTGCCAGCAGTGCCCGTACCCGTATTGAGATTGCCCTGGTGCTGGATGTGTCCAACTCCATGTCCGGGGCGCCGATGAAAGCGATCAAGCAGGGGCTGACAGAGTTTGGCGAGGTGCTGTTTGGCCGCGAGCGGCGCAATCAGGACAGGGTCGTCAGCATCATCCCCGCCACCGGACTGGTCAATATCGGGGATCATCCTGAACTGTTTCATCCAGAGAGCCTGGCATTTCCCTTCGGGTTGCAGACGCTGGCCCATGAGCGAGGCTGGAGCAATTTGCTGACTCGAGAAGTGCCGGGACGCCAGCGCAAGGCCTTCTGTGCCCGCCTGCCTGAGCATGTGGACGGCATAGACCGGCTGGCGGAACTCACCCCGGGCTGGATCCGCAAGCTGGAGCAGGCTCCCGTTGGCGAGACGCAACCCAGGTTGCACTACAGCACCAAGCCGCCAGCCATCAAGCAGTATGAAGATGGCACTCCCCTGCGGGCATTCGCCCCGAGGGAGAACCCCCTGGAACGTTACCTGGAGAACCGGCGTGACAAGCTCGGCATCTTCGATGATGCCGACTGTGGGGTGAGCCCCATTCAGGCGCATCTGTCGACCCGGGCCGAGTACCGCCAGGCGCTCGATACCCTCTACGCCGCCTTCAACACCAATACGGCTGAGGGCGTGATGTGGGGCTGGCGCCTGCTGTCACCCCAGTGGCAGGGGCGCTGGGGCCAGGGGGCAGCCGAACTGCCGCGCCCTTACGGACAAGCGGACAACCGCAAAATCATGGTGCTGTTCTCGGACGGCGAACACATGGGGCCCGAGGCGGCGCTGCGTGATCGCAAGCAACTGCTGCTGTGCCGGGAGATGAAACGCAAGGGGATCCAGGTTTATACGGTGGCATTCGAGGGGGATGCCCGCTTCGTGGCGCAGTGTGCCAGCGACCGTTCGCAGGCCTACAAGGCGACCAGCGGCAACATTCGCACCGTGCTGACCCGATTGGCCAGCGCCATCAACGATGTGGTGCTGACGAAATAGTGCGAAAAAAGGGGCCAAATCAGGCCCCTTTTCCTATCCATTGGCAATGCGGTTTACATGGCTGCGCGGAAGATGGCGACTATCTCTTCGTGGCTCGCCTGTTTCGGGTTGGTGAAGCCGCAGGCATCTTTCAGGGCGTTGCTGGCCAGCACGTCGAAATCATCGGCCTTGACGCCGAGCTGCTCCAGACCGGCCGGGATCTTCACGTCCAGCGCCAGCTGCTTGATGGCGGCAATGGCGGCAGCTGCACCCTGTTCGTCGTTCATGGTGCTCACGTCAACGCCCATGTAGCGGGCCACATCTTTAAGGCGAGCGGCGCTTACCTGGGCGTTGTATGCCTGAACGTGGGGCAGCAGCACGGCGTTGCAGACCCCGTGGGGCAGGTCATAAAAGCCCCCCAGCTGGTGCGCCATGGCGTGCACATAACCCAGGCTTGCGTTGTTGAAGGCCATGCCGGCCAGGAACTGGGCATAGGCCATCTGCTCGCGGGCGTGCAGGTCATCACCCTGATTGACCGCGGTGCGCAGGTGTTTGGCGATGAGCTGGATCGCCATGATGGCGCTGGCATCGGTCACAGGGGTGGCGATGGTGGAGACATAGGCCTCGATGGCGTGGGTCAGCGCATCCATGCCGGTGGCGGCGGTGAGGCCGGCCGGTTTGGCCAGCATCAGCTCGGGATCGTTGACCGACATCAGCGGGGTGACGTGCTTGTCGATGATGGCCATTTTCACCTGGCGTGCTTCGTCGGTGATGATGCAAAAGCGGGTCATCTCGGAGGCTGTGCCGGCTGTGGTGTTGATGGCGATGAGCGGCAGCTGCGGTTTGGCGGAGCGATCCACCCCTTCGTAGTCCTGGATGCTGCCACCGTTGGCGGCCACCAGGGCGATGCCCTTGGCACAGTCATGGGGCGAGCCGCCCCCCAGCGAGATGACGCAGTCGCAGCCGTTGGCTTTGATCATCCTTAGACCCGATTCGACGTTGGTCATGGTGGGGTTCGGCTTGGTTTCATCGAAAACCAGGCTTTCAATACCATGTTCTGCCAGCAGGGCGGTGAGCTTGGCGACCACGCCTATCTGGTTGAGGATCTTGTCGGTGACGATGAGCGCCTTGCGATAGCCATAACCCTTGATATCGGCTGCCGCTTCTTGCAGACAGCCCGCTCCCATCAGGTTGATTGCGGGAATATAGAACTTGAATGTCGCCATGATGGACTCCGTATGATTAGCCATTAAGTGGTATGCGGACGTCAAAATAGCATCGTCAGTGGGGATGAGAAGGGGTCAATGGTATCCTGTTTGCAACTTTATGGACTCGATCACGTACCGATAAACCGGGGCGAGACAGGGATTGACAAGGCCGATTACCCCTTTCTTGGCAGAAAAACGTTTTTCAAGAAATTCATCAAGTTAGCAAACGTTTTGCGCTGAATTTGTCACTTTCAATGCGTGGAAGTGTGAGGTGCTTCAAGGAATTGGAAAGCGCTTTCGACCATAGTTGGCGCCTCCCCAGAGAGGGGAGTGAAGGTTTGAAAGTACCATCAAGAATCATCTTAACTTGCGCCCTGACCATGTCGGCCGGGAGCAACCAGGAGTCCACTATGTCTGATGTTTTTCACTTGGGTTTGAAGAAAGCTGATCTGCAAGGCGCCACCCTGGCGATCGTCCCCGGTGACCCCGAGCGCGTCAAGCGCATCGCAGAGCTGTTGGATAACCCGGTGCACCTGGCCAGCCATCGTGAGTTCACTACCTGGCGCGGCGAGATGGACGGCAAGGGCGTGATCATCTGCTCTACCGGTATCGGTGGCCCGTCCACCTCCATCGCAGTAGAAGAGCTGGCCCAGCTGGGTATCAATACCTTCCTGCGTATCGGCACCACAGGCGCCATCCAGCCGCACCTGAACGTGGGCGACGTGATCGTGACTACCGGTTCAGTGCGCCTTGACGGTGCCAGCCTGCACTTTGCACCGATGGAGTTCCCGGCTGTTGCCGACTTCGACTGCACCACGGCACTGGTCAACACTGCCAAAGAGATGGGCTCCAAGCTGCACATCGGTGTGACTGCTTCTTCTGATACCTTCTACCCGGGTCAGGAGCGTTACGACACCGTATCCGGCCGCGTAGTGAGCCGTTTCCAGGGTTCCATGAAAGAGTGGCAAGCCATGGGCGTGCTGAACTATGAGATGGAATCTGCCACCCTGCTGACCATGTGCACCAGCCAGGGCCTGCGTGCCGGTATGGTGGCTGGTGTTATCGTCAACCGTACCCAGCAGGAAATCCCGAACGCCGAAACCATGGCGAGAACCGAATCTGATGCCATCAAGATCGTGCTGGGCGCCGCCCGCAAGCTGATCTGATAGCCACACCGAGTGGGGGGTGGGGGCCGTTGCGAAAGCGCGGCCCCTATCTTTTATCTGCCGTTTGCCCCTGTCGTTCCTCTGTTCCCTCTCTTGTTGCCTTCGCCTGTTCTCACACCCCGTCTTGATGCCGCGTCTGGCTAGAAGGGGCTGGCACATCTGACCGCCATCGGCTCGCCGCTCACCGGATGAGTAAAATCCAGCTCGCTGGCATGCAGCATCAGCCGTGGCGTCAGCTCAGTACCTGGCAGTACAAGACCGCCGTAGAGATCGCAGCCGAGGATGGGGTGACCCAGCAGCTGGCAGTGGATGCGCAGTTGATGGGTGCGCCCCGTCTCCGGCACCAGCCGCACGCGTGTCAATGGCACGGTCTGACTTTGCATCTGTGGTTCCAGCCGCTTAATGATCTCATAGCGGGAGCGAGCAGGTTTGCCGCTGGCAGCGCAGATCTTCATCAGCGGGAAGAGAGCGGGATCCTTGGCGATGGGGGCATCGATCACCCCCTCATCGTCGGCCAGATGACCGCACAGCAGGGCACTGTAGGCCTTGCTCACCGCCCGCTGGCTGAATTGCTGGCAGAGCAGGGCGTTGATGGCCTTGTTTCTGGCCACCACCATGAGACCTGAGGTGCCAAAGTCGAGGCGGTGCACCAGGGTGCAGCCGGGATAATCTTGCACCAGCCGGTAGTGGACCGAGTCAAGGTTCTGCGGGTTCTTGCCCGACAGACTGAGCAGGCCGCTCGGCTTGTTGATCAGCAGCAGGTGCTCATCTTCAAACAGGATTTCGATGGCAGCCTCGCAGGGCGGGGCGATGAAGGTATCGACGATGACGGACATAGGGCACACGGGCTGGAAACGGGGGGCGATCATACTCGAACCGGCTGCGCGGGGCGAATCGGCTGCTTGCACCGTGCGATGCGAGGGGGGCATTCGTTCAACAGCTTGATAACGCAATGGTTTAAAACGCGAGAAGGACCCCGTTTTGTGACCCCTTCCCGAGTTCATCTGGGGCTTGCTTGTTAAGGTATGGCTCCCTGTCATGTTGTAAGGAGTCTGTCCATGGCGTTGCCCGTTATTCTTGTGATCCCGGCCACGATGATGCCATCGCCCTCATACTGGCGCTGGCGAGCCCCGAACTCAAGGTACTGGCGGTCACCACCAGTGCTGGCAATCAGACACAGGAGAAGACCCTCAACAATGCCCTGCGCATTCTCACTCTGCTGGGGCGTGACGACATCCCGGTGGCGGCGGGGGCGCCCAAACCGCTGATGCGCGAGCTCATCATAGCCGACAACGTCCACGGCGAGTCAGGCCTCGATGGCCCCACATTGCCGGATCCCGCCTTTGCACCCCAGGCCATGACGGGCCTCGAATTGATGGCCAAATCTCTGCGCGAGAGTCCGGAGCCGGTCACCCTGGTGCCGACCGGCCCGCTCACCAATATCGCCCTGCTGCTGGCGGCGTACCCCGAACTCAAGCCAAACATCGCCCGTATCGTACTGATGGGCGGCGCCGCGGGTGCGGGCAACTGGACCCCGGCGGCGGAATTCAACATTTATGTGGACCCGGAAGCCGCCGATATGGTGTTCAAGTCAGGTATTCCCATCACAATGTGTGGCCTCGATGTGACCCACGAGGCGCAGGTGATGGACGAGGATATAGCGCGGGTGCGCGCCATCGCCAATCCGGTGGCCCAGTGCGTGGCCGGGCTGCTCGACTTCTTCATGATCTACCACAGAGATCCCAAGTGGGGATTTGCTGGCGCGCCGCTGCACGACCCCTGTACCATTGCCTGGTTGCTGGCCCCCGAGCTGTTCCACGGGGTCGAGTGCCGGGTTGATATCGAAACCAGAGGTGAGCATACCGTGGGGATGACGGTGGTGGATCGCTATGGCCTGACCGGCAAACCGGCCAATGCGCTGGTGCTGCTGGGACTGGATCGCCCGGGTTTTATCGACTTGCTGGTCGAGCGACTGCGGTTTTTTGGCTGACGGCCATTGCACTATTGAGAGAAGGGACGGGAAATGTACAAAGCGTCGCTGGCACTGCTGGCTGGGTTGCAATTGACGGCCTGCTCCACGCCGTTCGAATCCATGTGGCAGGGGCTGGCGACCTGCGATCTCGACCATCTCTACCTCGACAGCGAGACCGGCGAGCCGGCCCACCCTCAGCTCAAGCACTTCACCCCCTACAAGGTGACGGACGGGTTTGCCTGGTACAAGACCCATGAAGAGTTGCATGGTCTGCCCATCAGTGGCTTTCTCATCCCCTCGTCCACTTTCGAAGTGCACGCCCTGTTTGTGGACACCCCCATCGCCAATGCACGCAGGCTGACCCACAATGCCTATGGCAGCGAGTTTGCCGACGAGCAGAAGCACAATGAGGGATTGGCCCCCTTGTTGCTGCGCGACCCCAACAACCCCAAGCGCTCCATCATCGACTGCACCCAGGCTGAGACCCAGGAACCGCTGCCGGAAGAGCCCTTCCCGGAGTAAGTCGTTTCCGCGTGCCGAGACCTGTGTCTGCCCGGGCAATATAAAAAGAGGCCAGTCTTGCGGCTGGCCTCTGTTGATCGTCACCGGTGCGATAGTGCCCCGTCAGTCGTTATGGATAACCCAGCGTTTGCTTGATGGCAGGCAGCTGGGCCTTGATCCAGGCTGGATTGGATAGATCCCCCCGTCACCGGTGCGATAGTGCCCCGTCAGTTTATGGATAACCCAGCGTTTGCTTGATGGCAGGCAACTGTGCCTTGATCCAGGCCGGATTGATGGGACCCCAGTCGCTGATGCGATAGTGCCCCTGCAGGTGGCGCGCCCCTTCCGTCTGCTCGAAGCCGCAGCTGATATCGAGATCAGCCAGTGCCGCCAGCGTGTCCTGGGCGGTGCGCCGCGGCATGCCGGTAGCCGCCATGATGGCCGGGATTGTGTCCGTGCCGCTGCTTATCAGCCAGGCAACGTAAAGCCGTCGGTAGAAACTGGTGCGAGTCTTGCTCGGCTCTGTCATATCTCGTCCTCGAGCCGGTCGAAGTAGCGCCAGGTCGCGATGGCGGCTTTGCCCATCACCAGTGCCCAGATACCGAACCAGAACCAGCGGAAGAAACTCCAGGTGGAGGCCTCAGGACCCGTACTCTCAATCTTGGTGACGTTGGGGAACATGGTGAACATGTTCACGCGCCAGCCGTAGGAGGTAATGATGGCCAGACGCTTCTCGAACTCCATGGACTTGGCTTTTGCCTGCACATCGGCCGCGTTGAACTTGAAGTAGAAAGGCCAGCCCCAGCCGGTATCTTCATTGCGAAATACCCGGATCTGTTCGCCCGGGCGTTCGGTATAGATGTAGTAGACATCCGTGGTGGGGCCGTCTGCCGGGTTTTTCTGGCTGATGGGGCCATCCTTGTCGGTGCGCTTCACTTCCACCCCTGTGATGGTGGCGATGGTGTGCTCCGGCAGGTAGTAGTCGAGCCAGATGGCGGAGACGAGGGCGATGAGGCCCAGGCCGATGAAGGCCGGTTTCTTGAAATGCAGCTTCATGGTGATCTCATGTGAGGGGAAGTGACGTGCCTCTACCATACTCACATTTGGTGCGACAGCCCAGCCCCCAATGAAGCCACATTATAAAAAAGCCGTTTAAAACAATAACAAATGTGTCCATTCATTAACACAAAGGCCCCGCTTGCGGGGCCTTTGTGTCGATCGCGCAAGCGGATGTCACAACTGGAACTGGGCCAGCTGTTTGCGCTGTTGCTCGGCGAGCTGTGACAGTTCGTGACTGGCGGCGGCACTCTGGCTGATGCCGGCCACACTCTGGTTCACTATTTCGTAAATATTGGTGATGTTGCGGTTGATGTCGGCGGTGACGCACGACTGCTCTTCGGCGGCGGTGGCCACCTGGGCATTGGCCCCATTGATCTGGTTGACCGCCTCCGTGATGCCACCGAGCAGCGCCTGCACCTCGCCGGAGAGCTGCTGGTTGTGCTCAAGGATGGTGAGGGTCTCCTGCATGCCGTTGTTGGCGGATTGGGACTGGCTCTGCAACTGCTCTATGATGGTCTGGATCTCCTTGGTGGAGTCCTGCGTGCGGGCCGCCAGCAGGCGTACCTCGTCGGCCACGACCGCGAAGCCGCGACCGGTTTCACCGGCGCGAGCAGCCTCGATGGCGGCATTCAGGGCCAGCAGGTTGGTCTGCTCCGAGATGCTCTGGATCACTTCGATCACCTTGCCGATCTGCTCGGACTGGGACTTGAGGCGCGCCACCACGGCGGCGGCGCTCTCCAGGCTGCCCGCCATGCGGCTGTTGGCAGCGATACTCTCCGCAAACAGAGCCAGCCCCTGTTCGACCCGGCTATTGGCATCCCGCGCCAGCCCATCTGCCAGGGCGGCGTTGTGGTTGACGTTGTCGGCCGTGCTGGCCAGCTCGGTCACGGCGGAGGCTACCTGTTCTGTCTCGCTGCGCTGCTGCTGGGCATTGGTCTCGGACTGGGTCATGACGGCGGCGAGCTCGGTGGCGGCAGAGGCCACGTTGCCGCTGATACCGGTCAGGGTATGGATTGTGCTGCCAAGCTGGGTCAGTGTCTGGTTGATATCTTTGGCCAGCTGGCTCAGTTCATTGCTGCCATCGGCGTTGGCCCGCACGTTGAAGCGCCCCTGGGCGACGGCGCGCATCACCTCCTGCAACTGGCCTATGGGGCGGACTATCTGGCCGGACAACCACCAGCCACCGAGCAGCGCCGCTATCAGGGTGGCACTCATCATCAGCAGGGTTCGCAACAGGGTGGCGTCGTAGTGCGCCTCTTCCTCGGCAATTTCGGTCTGGATCAGCTGGTTGATGCGCGCTGACATGGTGTCGATCTGCTTGATCAACTGCTCCCCCAGCTCACGAAAACGCAGCCGTGACTGCTCGTAGGTGGCAGCATCGCCACCTCCCTGATGTTTCTGGGCCAGCAGCGGCAACATGTTGTTGCGGGTGTGGCCGAGATAAGCCTGCAGGGCGGCGGCCACCTGGCTGTTGTCCTGCTCGGCACCTGTGATCACCAGTCGGGACAAGATGGTCCCTATTTCCTGTTCCGCCGCATTGAGATCGTTTGGCAACTGGGCGAAGCGCGCCG
The DNA here is from genome assembly GCF_027705025.1 of Aeromonas sp. D3. Lineage (NCBI taxonomy): Bacteria > Pseudomonadati > Pseudomonadota > Gammaproteobacteria > Aeromonadales > Aeromonadaceae > Aeromonas > Aeromonas sp. D3. The sequence goes on from NZ_JAPDBE010000030.1 coordinate 28,107, forward strand.
GATCGTACAGGCCATAGATGGCGTTGGTGCGCATCCGGTAGGTGGCGTGGATCAGGGCAGCGATGTCGTCCTTGTGGCGCGTCACGCTGGTGGTGGTCTGGTTCATGTCCGCAATGGCGCTGTCTATCTCCTGCTTGCTGATCCCGGCCATCAGGACCATCAAGAGGCTGGCGAGCAGGAGTGGAACAAGCACTTGAAGACGGATGGACAGGTTACTCAACGACATGGCAGGTCCTAACCCAAAAGAGGAGTGAGGCGGCATATTACACAGGCGCGACAACTATTGTCACAGGGTTTTTATTGCTGAAATCATGCTGAACGAAAAGGTTTTTTCTTGTGTTAAAAGAGTGTGATAGGCAAGATCTCAAGCTTGTTACCATGGAGGTGTAGTGTGTCCGACTGGATTGATCCCGCGATTCTGGCGCTGTTTGTGCCTACGTTCTTTTTTGTCTCTGTTACCCCCGGCATGTGCATGACGCTGGCGATGACCCTCGGCATGAGTCTGGGGGTGCGCCGTACCCTCCACATGATGTGGGGTGAACTGGTCGGGGTCGCGCTGGTCTCTGTGCTGTCGGTGATCGGGGTGGCGGCCGTCATGCTCAACTATCCGGCGCTCTTCTCTGCCTTCAAATACGTGGGTGGCGCCTATCTCATCTGGCTCGGCATTCAGATGTGGCAGGCCAAAGGCAAGATGGCCATACCGGCGGATCTGTCGGCCGGACAGGAGACACGCCCCCTTGGTCTGGCCATGCAGGGTTTTGTCACTGCCATCGCCAACCCCAAGGGGTGGGCCTTCATGGTCTCCCTGCTGCCTCCTTTCATCAACGCAGCCAAGCCGATGACGCCCCAGATCAGTGCCCTGGTGGCCCTGATCCTGGTGATCGAGTTCTCCTGTCTGCTGCTCTACGCGGGCGGTGGCCGTACCCTGCGCCACTTCCTCGCCAAGAGCGGCAACGTGACCCTGATGAACCGGATCGCCGGTTCCCTGATGTTCGGTGTCGGTGTCTGGCTGGCGCTCGGCTGAGTGCTTGTCGGCCAGTGAACGCAGTCATGTGATGGGGTAGGTAACGTGTCTCGTCAGGCAGTGACAGCAAGACCATGACGAGCAACGAAAACCAGGAACGAACGCCAACAGAGAAGCCCCGGCCCCATCGGGGCTTCTCTGTTTGGTAGCCATCGAGGTTATTTTCCACCAGCGGGTATTCATGCCAGCGTGAGTCTGTATCAGGCCAATATCTGGCGAGTCGGGTACATTTACTTACATTTTTTTGTTTTCAATCGCCCCTTAATTCATCAGTCTCGAATGGCATTAGATGCATATTGTCGACTCTGTTCGCGACAGGGGTACCCCCTGCTGCTCGTTTTTATGGTCAAGGATGGTACTCAATGGTGAAGGTAATAGGCGCCGCTTTGCTCGCTTTTTCTGGCGGGGTTGCGGCCGGCAACGGGAAAAACCTGGATTTTTACAATATAAAGGAGCAGCAACTCACCAGGATGTTTGCTCAACATCAGAATGTGGCACCGGGTCAGTCAATAAAGGATTTCTCGCAACTGTTTCTCGAGAATCCTTATGTTGCCAATCGGCTGGTGGGATCGAGCGGCCGGCAGGAAAAACTGGTGGTGGATTTTGGTGAGCTGGATTGCTTCACCTATCTGGATTACGTTGAGTCACTGCGACACTCAACGAGTGTGCATAATTTCATCGAGAATGTCATGTACACTCGTTATGTAAATGGTGAAGTCAACTACCTGACCAGAAAGCATTTTTTCTCTGATTGGGTCCATGGTGGCAATCAGGTGAAGGATGTGACCCATCTGGTCGGCAACTATGTGGTGACCGCCGCCAAAGTATTGAATCAAAAAGAAGATGGCAGTCACTATATTCCGGGGCTGGCGGTGAAGAACCGCGACATCACTTATATTCCTGGTGATCGCGTGGACGAAGACATGCTGAGCTTGCTGGAAGATGGCGATTATATCGGTATCTATACCAATATTGCCGGTCTGGATGTGACCCATACCGGTATTTTCATTCGGGGGGAAAATGGCCCCGTACTTCGCAATGCCTCTTCTGTTTCGACGAATATGAAGGTAGTGGATTCGCCTTTTATTGACTATGTGAAAAACAAGCCGGGTATTCTGGTTTACCGCGCAACAGAGGGCAATATCCGGTCATGATGAGGGCGGCCACAAGGGGACCAGGTCAGCCTCGATTGCCATGTCACCTTGAAATTCGCCGCTCATACATGTCTTGGTCTATCCACAATACCCCCGGTCCTGACTGGGGGTATTGTTTTATACCGCAATGGCGATGAGGTTGTTTATCCCCTCTGCCATACCTTTGGCCACTGTCGGGTATTTACGCCGTCTTGAAGCGCCTGACCCAGGGGTTGGCACTGATACCGTGCAAGATGACGCTCAGTATGATGGTGCAGAGCACAGTGGCTATGATGGGTTCTTGTCCCAGCAGCGCGGGCTCGTGTTGCAACACCATGACGGCAAAGACAATGCTGGCGAGCCCCCTTGGTCCGAACCAGCCGATAAAGAGCTTGAGCTCAAAGGATTGGCCCGTGCCCAGCAGGCTCAGCCAGACCGGCAGCATGCGCAGCAGGGTGAGGCTGGCGGCGGCATAGAGCCAGTATTGCCAGTGCAGCAGCATCGGCAGCATGGGCATCAGGGTGGCGCCGAACACCATCCAGATCACCACGGAGAGCAGGTCCCCATACCCTTCGCAGCTATCCATGTAAGCGTGTTTGTGCTCCCCCAGTCTGCGGCCCATCAAGAGCCCCCCGACGAAGGCGGCGATAAAACCGCTGCCCCCCAGGGTCTGGGCAAGCGCAAAGCAGAGCAGGGCCAGCCCCGGCATGGTGAGCTGGCGCCAGAGCGGCAGTTGCCAGCCGTTGAGGTAGGAGGTTTTCAGCAGCCGTATGGTGAGGCTGGTGAGCACCAGGGCCACCAGCAGGCCTATGCCTATCTCTTCCAGCAGCAAGGTCATGGCCAGCATGCCCGTGCCTGTGTGCTGTTCGGTGGGGGCGATGAGGGCGAGCAGCAGCAGCAGCACTGGCACGCAGATACCGTCGTTGAGGCCACTCTCCTGATTGAGCCCCTCCCTGATGGGCGCAGGCACGGCCGGATTGCTGACCACGGCCTTGCCGAGCGCCGCATCTGTGGGGGCAAGAATGGTGGAGAGGATGGCCAGCTCCAGCAGCGGCAGATCCGGGTAGAGCCAGAGGCCGAACAGGGTGCCCCCCAGCAGGGTGAGTGGCAGGCCGATGAGCAGCAATCGTATGGGGAGGGCGCGGTTGGCAGCCAATATCTGCCAGTTGGTGTTGGCAGCGTCATTGAACAGCACTATGACCAGGGTGAGCTCTGCCAGCAGCTTGATCCCCTCGCTATTGACCGAGAGTGACAGCAGACCGAGCCCGCCAGGTCCCAGCAGCCAGCCCATCAGCAGGAACAGCAAGGGGCCATTGATCAATCTGGATTCGAAGCGACCTGCGATCAGACTGTAGATCAGCAAGAAGGCGGCAAACACCGCCAGGTTCTGGTAGATCAGGGATGCGTCCATGCAGCCTCCTGTGGCATCTGGCGTGGCTTGTCTCAGTCGGTCAGGCAGTCAGGATCAAACACATATTCACCGGCCAGCCAGCGCAAGATTTCGTTTACACACACCTGATCCTGAAACGGCAGGTAACGGCGCTTGAGATGGGCGATCTGCTCCTGGGTGAGCAGGGCCAGCCCCATGTCCTGAAACAGCGGCAGGTCAGCCTCTATCATCGCCGAAATCTGCGGCCCGCAGGTGGCATTGAGGGAGGCGTGCAGCGCCTTGTCAGCATCATACTGCTTGCCGAGCCGGTAGCTCATGGGCAGGGTGGCGAGCGGCAGCACAGATAGCGCCGCCTGCTTCATGGGGTTGACTGCGTGGCCCGCGACCAGATCCACAAGTTCTGCCGGACGATTCTCGAAGGCGCGCAGGTGCAGGAAGCTGCTGGCCTTGCTGCCATCATTGACCGGGTAGTTGTCCCACAAAAAGGGTTTGCGCCCAAGCAGCTCGGTTACCTGTTTGAGGTGGGAGGCCGGGTATTCGCTGGAGCAGACCCTGGGGCCTGTCCAGAAAATCTCGAAACGGCGGTCGAGTTGCTGGCCTATATCCTCCAGATAGCGGGGGGGCATGGCGCCGAACACCTTTTCCAGCACGGGATCCGTGGAGTAGTAGCTGGGGCAGAAGATGAGACGGCCGGCCTTGCTGTGGGCCGCAATGTCGTGGGCTATGGTGAGCTGGTGGTGGGCCAGATCCGGGGTATCCCCCTTCATGTCGTCGAACAGCACAGCCAGTATGTCAGGCTGCAGCGCTTCGTCGATGAGGCGCACCTTCTCCAACAGGGCCGGGCGCTTGCGATCATAGTCGTGGTGGGCACCCATGGGGCTCAAGCCCACCCCGAAGGCGAGGCCGTTGTCGCGGCACTGGCGGGCCAGCTGGCGCAGAGCCTCGAGCTCGGCTTCAGGCCAGGGCAGGGCCCAGTGCTTGCGCAGATAGCCATCTTCTTTCGGGGCATAGATGTAGAAGCCGTAGCCGTGGCGTGGCAGCCATTGAGCGTAGCGGGCGCGGGCTTCCCAGCTCCAGCCCTTGCCAAAGAATCCCTCTATCAATCCCAGATTGGGAAAAGGGGGTTGCAGGCCAGACAACTCGGTTTGATAAGGCATAATGAACTCCCTGCTCGCAAAGGCGGGTCAGACGATGTGCGTCAGACCGGGTCTTCTTCCTGAAAGCGCACCCCTATCTTGCGGGGCTTGCCCTCTTCCATTTCGGCCACTGTCCAGATCAGGCCCTGCCATTCGACCTGATCGCCGACTACCAGATTATCGCCCAACTGGTCGGCAAGAAAATCGCCAAGTGTCTGATCCGCCACCTCGCTCACATCCAGCCCGTAGAGCGGAGCCAGGTCCACCATATTGGCGGCCGCCTCCAGCAGGAAATCACCGAAGAAGCGCGGGCCCAGATCCTGCTCAGGAGCCTGACTGAACAGCTGGCCGAGAGCTGGCAGATCTCGCTCGTGTCCTATGACGCAGAGGATGTCATTGGATTGCAGGCAGGTACTGCCCGAGGGGTGCAGCAGCTCCTGATCCCGGAACAGGGCGCAGATGCGGGTACCCTTGGGCATGCGCAGATCCCGCAGGGGCGAGCCGATACACCACTTCTCGGCGCTGAGGCGGTAGACGAAGGTCTCCCACTGGCTGTCCAGATCTATCTCAAGCCCGGATCGGTTGATGGGTGACGGCGGTGCCGGTACCTCAACCCTGGCCAGCTTTGATGCCAGCGGCAGCGAGCTGCCTTGCAGTATGAGGGAGACCAGCACCACGAAGAAGGCGACATTGAAGTAGAGCTGGGCGTTGGGCAGCCCGGCCATCATGGGGAAGACCGCCAGTATGATGGGCACGGCGCCGCGCAGCCCCACCCAGGAGATGAACCAGCGCTCGCGGGGGGCGAAGTTCTTGAACGGCAAGAGGCCAATCCAGACAGAGACGGGGCGGGCAAACAGTATCATCCAGGCGGCGAGTGCCAGCGCCGGCAGGGCGATGGGCAGCAGCTTGTGGGGGGAGGCCAGCAGCCCCAGCACCAGGAACATGCCGATCTGGCTGAGCCAGGTCAGGCCATCGAGTACCGACAGCGTGGTACTGCGACTGCGCAGGGAGAGGTTGCCGAGCAGCAGGCCGGTGAGATAGATGGCGAGGATGCCGCTGCCTCCGATGGCCGTGGTGAGGGCGAAGATGAGCAGGCCACCACTGACGGTCAGCAGGGGATAGAGGCCCGGAGCCAGCCTGGCGCTGTTGATGAGTTTCCACAACAGCCAGCCGCCGCCCAGACCTATGCCGGCACCGAGGCCAAACTGCTTGCCCAGTTGCAGCAGCAGGAAGAACCAGTCCAGCCCCTGTTGGTTGGTGGCAAGAATTTCGATCAGGGTGACGGTGAGAAACACCGCCATGGGGTCGTTGCTGCCGGACTCTATCTCCAGGGTGGCACTGACCCGCTCGTTGAGGCTGCGCCCGCCGAGCAAGGAGAAGACAGCTGCCGCATCGGTAGAACCGACGATGGCGCCGATCAGCATGCCCTGCATCAGGTTGAGGTCGAACAACCAGGCGGCGGCCAGACCGGTCAGCCCTGTGGTGATGGCCACGCCGACGGTTGCCAGCGAGAGCGCTGGCCAGAGTGCGACCCGAAAAGAAGAAACCCGGGTACGCATGCCGCCGTCGAGCAATATGATGGCGAGCGCCAGGTTGCCCACCAGATAGGCGACCGAGTAGTCAGCGAAGTGAATGCCCCCCGGCCCATCTTCCCCGGCCAGCATGCCGACCGCGAGAAATATCACCAAAATGGGGATGCCAAGGCGAGAGGAGAGCGCGCTCAACAGGACACTGGCTCCCACCAACAAGGCCGCGACTAAAAAGAAACTGTTGATGGTGACGGCATCCAATGGCGAACTCCTTCTGTCAAAATGCAAAACAGGCACATTATATGCAGTTTGTTGGGCGCGGTGTGGCTTAATTGTGCATTTATTTGCAGTTTTTTACATTTTCAGTGCTGCCCGGAACTGGGTTTTTACCTTGAAGATGGCGGGAGGGAAGGGAGAAAGAAGTCCTGTTCTATGTGAACGGGATCACTGAGCCATCATCAGGATGGGGAGGGGGAGTTTTGCCCTCGTGAAAAGCAGCAGGGGCGCCATAGTGGCGCCCCTGGCGGGCTGAGAGGACGATCAGTCGTCCTCGTCATCCTTGACTTCCCGTATCTTGTCCTTGTATTTGGGCAGCTGTTTCTCCAGCCGCTTCATGTCCTTGATGGCATTGAGAAACATGCCAAGCAGGAAGAGCAGTGGCAAACCAATCCACAGCCAGAGATTCATGGGGTTTTCCTTTCGTCAGGACAGGTGGTGACATAACGGGCCAAAATCTCGTCAAGATGGGCCAATATGGTTGACTTGCCTTCAATATCCGCCTGTTGCAGGCAAAGCGCCAGCGCATCCGGATCCAGCCGCTGCTCCCGGGATTCCAGCGCGAAGCTGATATGCCAGGGTTCGTAGGCGACACCGCTGCCGCTACCCACAGGTCTGGCATAAGGCAGGAAGAAGCCGAAGTCATTCATGTGGTTGGTCAGCCAGTCGCCGAGGTCGCTAAACCAGCCCCCGGCTTCATACTCCCAGGGCTCCAGCGCCAGCTTGGTACCGGCAGGCAGGCAGTCGGGATCATAGATGTCCAGATCCGTGCCCCAGTGATGGCGACTGGTACCGGGCAGGGCGCTCCAGCGCAGTATGGCGTGCAGCCGTTCGCACTCGCTCAGTTGCAGTGTGTCCATAGGCTGGTTGTCGGCATCCAGCAGGGGGCGCTCACCGCGCCACTTGCCATTCCAGATGGCGAGCTGACGCTCGAAGCTGCGCCAGCTGGAGGCCGCCTGCAGGTTGTGCCCTTCATGGGCAGCGGCCACCTGCATGTCGTTGAAGGCCGCTGCAGTGGCAGCGGTCAGGCGATGGGGTCCGCGTCCCACCAGAACAAGGTGACTCTCGTCGAGCCCCAGCAGTTGTTCCTGGGTCATGCCAGCAATCTCTCGAGTACCCCTTGGTACATCTCTGCCAGCAGATCCAGATCCTCGGCCTTCACGCACTCGTTCACCTTGTGGATGGTGGCATTGACGGGCCCGAGTTCGATCACTTCGGCCCCTGTGGGGGCGATAAAGCGCCCATCCGAGGTGCCGCCCGTGGTGAGCAGGGCCGGTTGCTGGCCGTTGACCGCCGCTACCGCCGCCACTGTGGCTTCCAGCAGGGCGCCGGTATCGGTCAGGAAGGGCTGGCCGGAGAGGGTCCATGTCAGCTCGTAGTCCAGACCGTGCTTGTCGAGCAGGGCCTGGACGCGTTCACGAATATCCATGTCGGTCAGTTGTGTGCTGAAGCGGAAGTTGAACTGAACCTGCAACTCCCCCGGAATGACGTTGGAGGCGCCGGTGCCGGCCTGGATATTGGCAATCTGGAAGCTGGTGGGGGGGAAGTAGGCGTTGCCTTCATCCCATACCGTCTCGGCGAGCTCAGTCAATGCCGGTGCCGCCTTGTGGATGGGGTTGTCCGCCAGATGGGGATAGGCCACATGCCCCTGCACGCCACGCACCAGCAGGTCCCCTGTGATGGAGCCACGTCGACCGTTCTTTACCACGTCCCCCACCACATGGGTGGAGGAGGGCTCGCCGACGATGCACCAGCGGATCTTTTCGTTGCGCGCTTCAAGGGTGTCGATGACACGCACTGTGCCATTGATGAAGGGGCCCTCTTCATCCGAGGTGATGAGAAAGGCGATGGACCCCTTGTGATCCGGATGCTCGGCCACGAAGCGTTCGACGGCCACCACCATGGCGGCGAGGGATCCCTTCATGTCGGCAGCGCCGCGACCGTAGAGCACGCCATCCTGGATGGTCGGTTCGAACGGCGGTGTGTGCCACTTCTCCAGCGGCCCGGCCGGTACCACGTCGGTGTGGCCGGCGAAGCAGAGCAGGGGGCCTTCGCTGCCACGGCGCGCCCAGAGGTTGGTGGTGTCTTCAAACACCATGGGTTCGATGACGAAGCCAAGACGCGCCAGGCGTTCGCTCATCAGGGTCTGACACCCTTCATCTTGCGGGGTAACGGAGGGGCGGCGGATCAGATCCTTGGCCAGTGCGATGACGTCCGACATCAGCGTTCCTTAAAAAGTTTAACGAGAGAAGAGGGATTGATAGTGATCAGCCTTGAAACCCAGGGTCAGCTCGCCGTCCCGATCCAGCAGCGGGCGCTTGATCATGGCGGGATGTTCCAGCAGCAGTGTGCGGGCTTTTGCGGTATCCAGCCCCTGTTTTGCTTCGTCCGGCAGGGCGCGGAAGGTTGTGCCACGGCTGTTGAGCAGAGCTTCCCAGCCAAGCTTTGCCAGCCAGCTATCCAGCGCGGCGGGATCCAGGCCATCGGCCCTGTGGTCGTGAAAGCGGTAGTCGATGCCAGCCTCGTCCAGCCACTTGCGGGCTTTCTTGATGGTGTCGCAGTTTTTGATGCCATAGAGGGTGGTGGCCATGGGGAGTCCTTGTCTGCGGGCGTGGGCCCTGAAAGCTGAACCTTGATATCTGAACGTGAAATCAAGGAAAGGCCCGATTCTGGCATTGTGGCGATCTCAAGGCAACGCTGGCGCTGCGACTCGGGGGATTTTACCAGGGGAGTCGCCAGCCAAAGGGCCAGAGTCAAACGCAGTGGCGAGGGGAAAAGAGCCCGGCGCACGGGGCGCCGGAGGGGATCATAGCTCGCAGAGGGATTGGCACCAGAGATGTAATTCTGACTCGAACCAGTTGAGCATGGCGTGGTTGTCGTCGCGGCGATGGCGGATGAGGCTGACCTCGAAGGTCGGCAGGGTAAAGCGGGTCTCGTACTCCACCAGATCCAGCAGCGGCATCAGCGGACGCAGTACCCTGGCTGGCGAGGTCAGCAGCAGGGGGGCATAGGGCAGTATGAAAGGCGCTGCCAGAAAACTCTGCACTATCAAGGGGGTATGGCGGGTCATGCCGTGCGCTGCGAGCAGGTCATCGACTATGCCCCCTTCGCTGCCACGGGGGGCGACCAGCAGATGCTGGGCCTTGGCGAAAGACTCTATGCAGAGCACCTGACCCTGAAAGGGGTGGCTGCTGTGGGCGGCACAGATCAGCTTGTCTTCAAACAGCGGGATGCGGCGAAAGCGACCGGGTACCTCGTCCTGCTTGCTGATCACCATGCTGACAACCCCTTCGTCGAGCTGGTCCTCGTAATCGGCATTGAGGGGCACCATGTGGATGCGCAGGTTGGGCGCTTGCTGTTGCAGGCGCCCCAGCAGGCTTGGCATCATCACATATTCCACATAGGTGTGGGCACCGATGCGCAGTACTCCCTCGAACTGGCTCGGGTCGTGCTGTTCGGGCTGGCTGAAGGTCTGCTCTATGTCGTGCAGTATTTCCCGCAGTGGCAGCAAGAGTGCCTGTGCCCTTGCGGTAGGCTCCATTCCCAGGGGGGTGCGGATCAGCAGGGGATCGTCATAGAGCAGCCGCAGGCGGGCAAGAGCCCGACTGACGGCAGGCTGGCTCATGGCGAGTCGCTCGGCGGCCTTGGTGGTGTTGCGTTCCTCCAGCAGGGCCTTGAGCACCACCAGCAGGTTGAGGTCGACGCCTCGTAAATTCATTCTGTGCATAATGGAATACTAATAAATCATTTCCTTAAGCAGGGCCTTCACTTTAGTCTCACTCCCCGTCGATGGTCAGCATGAAGCTTGGATAAATCAGCGATTTATACAAACCCATGTTGTCCTGTTACCTCTTTCGCGTGGTGCCGGGGGTGGCAAGATTCGACAGCCTGAACTCTTTACTCTGGTCATCCAGAGCGTTGCTTGCTTAGTACCCGCCTTTGAGGCGGGTTTTTTTTGCCTGCGGTTCAGGAAAGCGGGCCCGAAGAAGTACAAAACGCGCCAGCTGGCGCGTTATGGTGATGAATGTCTGGATCAGGGGGCAACAGGCCATTGGTAGTCAAACACCCTGGCACGCTCCCAGGGAGCGTCCGGCAGGCCGGAGGAGAGGCCGGTGTATTTGCCCACATCGTCCACCACTATGGTGGAGAGGATCGGCAACTGGTGTTCAGTGCAGTACATGCGGATGCGTTGCAGCAGGGTGCGCAGCTCATCCTGGCTATTCTCCAGCCCGGCCTGCCTGGCCAGTTTGGAGTAACGAATGGTAGTGCGTTCCTTTGCTGACTCGACGAGGATGTCCCATAGCTTGTAGTCGCAGGTTGTGGTGCCTGCAGTGGCTTGGTTTGTCATAACACTCTCCGGCGCGAAATGGTCGCTGTATGTCGATGGGCATCTTGGCCAGTTCACTGGCCCCTGACGTTGATCCAGAGCAAAAAAGCCTGAGGTTCCTCGCCAGAATGCTTGGCAAAGGGATTCTAAAGCTTTGCTATTAGTTTAAATTTCCATTTTTTATTGTTTTTTTGGAGTTTTGTTCTGGCGAAGTGAAGCTCCGTCATGGTTGGCGACCAGGAGCAAGGAAAAACGGTGCCGTCTATGTCTGTATCCTCCTGTTGCTGGTTCATATGGCCCTTGACCAAACCGCGACCGGATCAACGATTGAACCCGCTTGCTTGCCGCCAGCAGAAGAGCCTGCCTTCACCGCCGCTCGGCTACTCCTCCTCTTTTGCCAGGTAGGCCAGGTGTGCCTGCGCTGCCAGATGCCAGCCATCGAGCCCAAGAGGGGCGGCAAAGCCCGGGCCGTCAGTCACCATGGTGTGGTATTCCCCTTGTTCCCCACACAGATCGAACCCCTGCCTGTCTGCCAGCGCTTTCAATTCCGTGATGGCGGATGCGTTCAGCACTCGACCGACCCAGTCGGGTGCCAGCGTGCGGGTATCGACGCAGGAGAGGTGGGCGACGATGCCGCGCTCAAGCATGTCGCTCAGCAACGCTTCGCGAGATTGCTGCCAGAGCGGTGTGTGTACCTCAAGCCCCAGCGGGCGGCAGCGTTCGCGGATCCAGTTGCTGGCGCCCCCCACGCTGTCGATATCGCCGGTGACCACCCCATCGAGTTTCCAATCCTGCTGCAAGCTGGCCAGTGCCCTTTCGTAGCTCTGATCGAATGGCGCCTCTATGGTAACCAGCTGATGGGGCAGGCCCAGCGCCTCGGCCTGACGGAGCACCAGCGGCAAGGGATGAGCCAGAAAACGGGGCGCAGGGGGGGCAAAGGTGACCAGTGCCACCACCTGATGCCCCTGCTCACGGGCATGACAGAGGGCCTGCATGGCATCTTTGCCGCCGCTCCAGAGCAGGATGACGCGAGACATAGGGGGAGATTCCGATGGTGAAAGAGGGAGCATGCTACCCAGTGGCGGGGTCGCAGGTAAAGCCGTGGCGTGAAATCGTAACGGGAATAGGCAGGGGGAGAAAAGATCAGGCCCCCGAAGTTGGGGGCCTGTGTGGCAATGGCGCGATAAACGCCGCTGCGATTAGAGCAGTATGCTGGTCAGTACGTAACCCAGGGCGCAGGAGCTGCTCACCCCGATCAGCCCCGGAATGATGAAGCTGTGGTTGATGATGAACTTGCCGATGCGGGTGGTGCCGGAACGGTCGAAACCGATGCAGGCCAGATCGCTCGGGTAGGTCGGCAGCACGAAGTAACCGTAGCTGGCTGGCAGGAAGGCGATCAGCAGCTTGGGCTCCACCCCCAGCGCCAGACCCATGGGGGCGATGGCGGTCAGGGCGGCAGCCTGGCTGTTGACCAGCTTGGAGATGAGGAACAGCACCAGGGCGTAGGTCCAGGGCTGGGCCTGTACCACGTGGGACAGGGTTTCTTTCAGCAGCGGCATGTGGGCCTGGAAGAAGGTTTCGCTCATCCATGCCACCCCGAACACGGAGAAGATGGCGACCATGCCGGCCTTGAATACAGCCCCGTTGGCGATCTCGCCCGGTTTGACCTTGCAGCGCATCAGAATGATGGCACCGGCGATCAGCATCATCATCTGGATCACCAGGTTCATGGAGAGAGGGCCTGTCTTGTCCTTGATTGTGAAGACGGGGCGCAGCCCTTCGTTGGCGCCAAGCAATACCACGGCAGCGATGGCGGCGAAGAAGATCCAGGTAGACCAGTAGGCCTCTTTCGGGAACTTGGTGTTGAGCAGGGTTTCACCGCCGCCATAGATGAAAGCATGTTGCTCCGGATCCTTGATCCTGGCCTGAAACTCTTCATCCTTGTCCAGATCCTTGCCGCGACGCAGGCTCCACAGGGCCGCCATCATCACGCCGGTCAATGAGGAGGGGATGGCAATCATCAGGATATCCAGCAGGCCGTAAGCCTCACCGATACCGTGTCCGGCTGCCAATATGGAGACCATGGAGACCACGGCGACCGAGACTGGCGAGGCGCAAATCGCCATCTGGGAGGCGACGGAGGCGACCGCCATCGGCCGTTCCGGGCGGATGTTCTTTTGCAGCGCTATGTCGGAGATGATGGGGAACATGGTGTAAACCACGTGGCCGGTACCGCACAGGAAGGTGAGGGTCCAGGTGGTGAGCGGGGCCAGTATGGTGATGTATTGCGGGTGACGGCGCAGCAGACGCTCGGCCACCTGCATCATCAGGTTGAGGCCGCCGGCGGTCTGCAGGGTGGCGGCGCAGCCGATCACCGCGAGTATGGTCAGCATGACTTGCACCGGCGGTTCGCCCGGCGCCAGGCCGAACACGAAGGTCAGCAGGAACAGACCTATGCCACTGATGAGACCCAGTCCCATGCCCCCAAATCGGGTACCCAGCAACAAGCAGCCGAGTACCACCATAAATTCCATCAAGATCATTCCATTACCTCGCGTGATTTAATCCATATCTGTGCTGTGTTGAGCTCATGGACCGGGATTGTCTGTTTTTATTTAGCCCTAAAGGGTTAGTGGGTATTGTGCCCTTCTCAAAGGGGCAAAAAATTGAGGTACTTCAATAACTCATCGGTTTTTGATTTAACTGCATAAAAACCACGTATTAACATGATTGTTATTTGAAGGGGTTCTGGTTGGTATCATACGGGACTGGTATCTTGAGGGGCAGTGCAGCAAGGCTGCAGCCATAAGGGGAAGTGTGATTAATTGTGGTGGCTGCGAGGGGTAAACGCCGTGGGGCGGGCAACAAAAAGCCGACCCTGAGGTCGGCTTTGTCGGCAAGTAGTAGTAATCAGAACTCGGCGGTACGGGGTGTACGGGGGAAGGGGATAACGTCACGGACGTTGCCCATACCGGTCACGTAGACCACCAGACGTTCGAAACCGAGGCCGAAACCGGCGTGCGGGACTGTGCCGAAGCGGCGCAGATCGCGATACCACCAGTAATCTTCCTTGTTCAGACCCATTTCGGCCATGCGCTGATCGAGTACCTCGAGGCGCTCTTCACGCTGGGCACCGCCGATGATCTCGCCGATCCCGGGGGCCAGTACGTCCATGGCGGCAACAGTCTTGCCGTCATCGTTGAGACGCATGTAGAAGGCTTTGATGTCTTTCGGGTAGTTCTTCACCACTACAGGAGACTTGAAGTGCTCCTCGGCCAGATAGCGCTCGTGCTCGGAGGAGAGATCGATGCCCCAGGAGACAGGGAACTCGAACTTCTTGCCACAGTTTTTCAGCACTTCGATGGCATCTGTGTAGTCGATCTGGGCAAAGTCGGAGGAGACGAAGCGTTCCAGACGACCGATGGCATCCTTGTCGACGTGCTGGGCAAAGAACTCCAGATCGTCACGGCGCTCGGCCAGTACTGCATTGAAGACGTACTTGAGCATGGCTTCGGCCAGAGCGGCGTTATCGTCCAGGTTGGCGAAGGCAATTTCCGGCTCAACCATCCAGAACTCGGCCAAATGGCGGCTGGTGTTGGAATTCTCGGCGCGGAAGGTGGGCCCGAAGGTGTAGACCTTGGAGAGGGCACAGGCGTAGGTTTCGACGTTGAGCTGACCGGACACGGTCAGGAAGGTCTCTTTGCCGAAGAAGTCCTTGTCGTAATCGACCTTGCCAGCGTCGGTGCGCGGCAGGTTTTCCAGATCCAGGGTGGAGACGCGGAACATCTCGCCGGCACCTTCGGTGTCAGAGGCGGTGATGAGCGGAGCCGCAATCCACAGATAACCCTCTTCATGGAAGAAGCGGTGGATGGCCTGGGCCAGGCAGTTGCGCACCCGGGTCACGGCGCCGACTATGTTGGTGCGCGGACGCAGGTGGGCCTGTTCACGCAGGTACTCTATGCTGTGGCGCTTGGCGGCCATGGGGTAGGTGTCCGGATCTTCGACCCAGCCTACGACCTTGACGTCGGTGGCTTGCAGTTCGAAAGCCTGACCGCTGCCCTGGGAGGCGGCAACCACACCGGTCACTTCCACGGAGCAAGCTGTGGTCAGACGCAGCACTTCATTCTCATAATTGGCCAGGGTATTGGGGACAACTGCCTGTACCGGATGGAAACAGGAGCCGTCGGATACGGCCAAAAATGAGATCCCCGCCTTGGAATCACGGCGAGTCCGGATCCACCCTTTTACTGTCTGGGTGGTGCCAACCGCATATTTACCGGTCAGCACATCTACTACGGATGCGTGCGTCATCGAAATATTGTCTCCAGCTTGTTCTTGCAGCGCTATTTGCAACACTAGGGGTCTGGCCCGGGCATTCACTGGCCCATCATGGCAGACTAAGCCGACAATCTTACCCGCGCGGGTTTGATAAACAAGCAAAAATGTCGGACTCTGGAGGGGATTTATGCCCGGATCACCTCATGGCCGGGCCAGTGGGGCAGGGGATGGACGTGAAAGAGCGGCGACAGGGACCGGACTGGTTGACCAGAGGGCTGCAGGGCTTGGTGATCCTCTGCTGGGCGGGCTTTATCGTGCTGCTCTCCCTCTATCACTATGCGCGCCCGGAAGTGGCGTACGGTTTTCTGGTCTACGGGGGGATAGCAGTTCGCGATTATTGGGATCCCGTACTGACTCCCTGGCTGGTTTATTGGCTCTGGGGTTGTTGCCTGTTGACCCTGGCGGTGTTTTTGCTGGAGCGTAAACGCAGCCGACGACGGGAGGACTCGCTGCACGTCAATCTGACCATACTGCTGCTGATCTTCATCGCCAGTTTGCTGTTCTACTACGCAGGCTAATCCTGTTTTTTGTCCGGCTTCGCCTGCGCGGCAGGGCGCTTGCCGAGCTGGCGTTCCACGCTGTCGAGCATCTGGTTGTAAGCCAGTGCCACCCGGCCAATCTCGTCCCCTTCATCCCCTTCCAATCGGTGACCGAAGTCATGCAGGTCGGTGGCCTCTTCCATGGAACGGGTCAGCTGGTTGAGGGGGCGAACTATCCAGGTGCGAATGACCCAGAGGGTCAACAGCAGCCCCAGCCCGAAGATACCGGTGAGAATAAGTGCCGACGTGAGAATGTTCTGCTCGACCCGGGTAAAGAGGGTGTCGAGGGAGTAGTCAAAGCGCACCGCCCCCAGCACAGTGTTCTCCGGTACCAGATGGCAACTGGTGCAGTCTGTGCCGCGAAAATCTTTCTTGGCCAACAGGGGTCGGGTTACCACCAGCTTGCTGTGCATGCCGTCGTGCACCACCTCCAGGCTGCCTTTGCCCGCCAGCGCCAGTCGATCGTACTCATCCTTGCCCTGCTCTGTCTCGCGGCCCGGCCCGTATTGCTTGCTGATGGCATCACCGCGGACGATGCGGGCATCTTCCACATGGGCGTGATCGAGAAACTTGTTTCGCAGTGTGTCGCGAGCGTCCATCTTGCCGGTCAGCATCAGCATGTTGAGGCCGTCGAAATAGGCTTCGGTCTGCTCGCGGCTCTGCTCCTTGATTAGCGTCAGTATGAGGTCGCGCTCACGCACCGCCTGATAGGCCGCAGAGAAGACCAGCACCATGGAAAAGATGAACAGCAGGAAGAAGTTGATTTTGGCAGCAATGGAGAGGCGCATGGGAGCAGTACATCTGTTGGGTAAAACCCGCGCAGTCTACTCGTCATGGTCGCCCGGGTCTGGTGTCTTGCTCACATTCTGATAAAAAAGAGTCAAAAGGCCCTGCATTCTCATGCAGGGCCTTTTCATGCCGGCTTAGAACTCGCCGCTGGCGATGGCTTCATGGATGGCATGGGTCAGCACACTCAATTGTACCGGTGTGATGACGAAGGGGGGCATCAGGTAGATGAGTTTGCCAAATGGCCGGATCCAGGCTCCCAACTCCACAAACTTGCGCTGGATACGGGCCACATCTACCCGTTCCTTCATCTCCACCACGCCGATGGCGCCAAGCACTCTCACATCGGCAACCAAAGGATTCAGGGTCAGCCGCACCAGCTCGGTTTTGAGCTGGTGCTCGATGGCCTGCACCCGTTCCTGCCACGGCGAGGCCAGCAGCAGATCGATGGAGGCACAGGCCACGGCGCAGGCCAGCGGATTGCCCATAAAGGTGGGCCCGTGCATAAAGACCCCCGCTTTCCCATCGCAAATCGTGCAGGCGACATGTTCTGTGGTGAGGGTGGCCGAGAGGGTCATGTAACCGCCGGTGAGCGCCTTGCCAAGGCACATGATGTCGGGGCTGATGCCAGCCCAGTCACAGGCAAACAGCTGGCCTGTGCGACCAAACCCGGTGGCAATCTCGTCGGCAATCAGCAGCAGGCCGAACTCGTCGCACAAAGCGCGTACCCATTGCAGATAGCGGGGGTGGTAGAAGCGCATGCCGCCCGCTCCCTGCACTATGGGTTCGAGGATGATGGCTGCGATCTCTTCATGATGGTCAGCGACGAGCGTGGCGAGATCCACCACACACTCTTCGTCCCACTGGGCGTGGAAACGGCAGCTGGGGGCCGGGGCAAAGTAGTGCTCGGGCAGGAAGCCTTGGTAGAGCTCGTGCATGCCGCCATCCGGGTCACAAACGCTCATGGCACCGAAGGTGTCGCCGTGATAGCCGCCGCGCAGTGTGACGAACTTGGCTCTGGGGGTGCCTTTGGCGTGCCAGTACTGCTGGGCCATCTTGAGCGCCACTTCCACCGCCACCGATCCCGAGTCGGCCAGAAACACCCGATCCAGACCGGCCGGTGTGATCTCCACCAGCTTGCGGCACAGCTCGACCGCCGGGGCATGGGTCAGGCCGCCAAACATGACATGGGACATCTTGCCGAGCTGGGCGGTGGCGGCCGCGTCGAGTTCAGGCACCTGATAGCCGTGGATACAGGCCCACCAGGAGCTCATGCCATCCACCAGTTCGCGACCATCGGCGAGAGTGATGGTGACTCCTTTGGCGCTGGCCACTTCATAGCAGGGCAGGGGATGGGTGAGAGAAGTATAGGGGTGCCAGATGTGGTTCAGGTCGAATTCTTGATTGGTCATTTTATGTTCTGTTGTCAATTAGTTTGATCTGGTCGGTGTTGACAGTCTACGCGCGCTCTCTACACTAGCCAACAATTTCAGCCACTTGGCTCCTCACTCGCTGGATGGCGCGGGGGCAAAGTGGCGGGTCCGGGGCTCGGCCATCCAGGATGGCGGGCGCAGGATCCCACTTATAACAACCGGAAGCCATGTATGAATGCTTACACAGCGGGCGGCCACGCCCTTCGTCACGACTGGACCCTCGCCGAGGTTCAGGCCCTGTTTGCCCTGCCATTCAATGATCTGCTGTTCCAGGCACAGACGATACACCGCGCCCATTTCGATCCCAACGAGGTGCAAGTGAGCACCTTGCTCTCCATCAAGACAGGTGCCTGCCCGGAGGATTGCAAATACTGCCCCCAGAGTGCCCGCTATCACACAGGGCTCGAGACTGAGCGGCTGATGGAGGTGGAGAAGGTACTGGAGCGGGCCCGTGAGGCCAGGGCCAACGGTTCGTCGCGCTTTTGCATGGGGGCCGCCTGGCGCAACCCCAAAGAGAGGGACATGCCCTACATACTGCGGATGATTGAAGAGGTGCGAGGTCTGGGCATGGAGACCTGCATGACCTTGGGGATGCTCACCGCGGATCAGGCCGCCCGCCTCGGTGCCGCAGGTCTTGACTACTACAACCACAACCTCGACACCTCGCCGGAGTTCTATGGCGAGATCATCTCCACCCGCACCTATCAGGACAGGCTCGATACCCTGGAGCATGTGCGCGGCGCCGGCATGAAGGTCTGCTCCGGCGGCATAGTCGGTATGGGTGAGCAGGCCAAGGATCGGGCGGGCCTCTTGATGGCGCTCGCCAACCTGCCGCGCCACCCGGAGAGCGTGCCCATCAACATGCTGGTGAAGGTGAAGGGGACGCCGCTTGAAAACGAAGCGAATCTCGATTCGTTCGAATTCATCCGCACCATAGCCGTGGCACGGATCATGATGCCCGCCTCCCATGTGCGCCTCTCCGCCGGGCGGGAGAAGATGAACGAGCAGATGCAGGCCATGTGCTTTATGGCAGGGGCCAACTCCATCTTCTACGGCTGCAAACTGCTGACCACGCCAAACCCGGACGAGAACAGCGACATGCAGCTGTTCAAACGGCTCGGCATTCGCCCCGCCCAGCGGGCCCAGAAGCCGGATCAGGTTCAGACATTGGAACTGGAAGCCGAGCTGCTGGCCGAGGTGAGCCGCCAGAACGCGCCGGATGAGATGTTTTACGATGCTACCCGTCCCCGTGCAGGGGTTGCGCGGTCATGAATGGCCTGGCGGTAAAAGGCCCCTTTGCATTGGGCGCGGCTCTGGCCGAGCGAGAGTTGGCAGCGCTGCTTCGCCGCCGCACTGCCACCGATGGCAGCGTGGGGGGGAGGCTGCAGGTCGCGGGGCGCGACTACCTCAATTTTTCCGCCAACGACTATCTGGGACTGGCCGATCATCCTGCCATCAAGGCCGCCTTCAAAGAGGGGATTGACTGCTATGGCACGGGATCTGGCGCCTCGCCCCTGGTGACCGGCTACAGCCGTGCTCACCAACAGCTGGAAGAGACGCTCGCTGACTGGTTGGGGGTGGAGGCGGTGCTGCTGTTCAACTGCGGTTTTTCTGCCAATCAGGCTGTGCTGAAGGCCTTGCTCGGCAAGGAGCATCTGCTGTGGCAGGACAGGCTCAACCACGCCTCCCTGCAGGAGATGGGCAGCCAGCTCCCCTGCAAGATGAAGCGCTTCGGTCACAACGATATGACTGCTCTCGAGTGCCAACTCGAACCAAACCGGGGCTTGATCGTCTCGGAGGGGGTGTTCAGCATGGATGGGGATCAGGGCCCCTGGCCTGAGCTTGCCCGTCTGGCCGCCCAGAGCGGCAACTGGCTGATGATCGACGATGCCCACGGCCTCGGAGTGCTGGGGCCGGAGGGGCGCGGGACTCTGGCGGCGCAAGGGGTGGCTCCGGCATCCGTACACATCCAGATGGGCACTTTCGGCAAGGCGCTTGGGGTCGCCGGCGCCTTTGTCGGCGGCAGTCGCGAGCTGGTGGATTATCTGGTCAACTTTGCCCGTCACTATGTCTACAGCACCCATATGCCCGCCGCCCAGGCGTGCGCGGTAAGCAAGAGCATCGCGCTGGTGCGCGCTGCCGACGAGTCCCGCGCCCATCTTGCTCGCCTTATCACCCGCTTTCGGCAGGGCACCGCCGCCCTTGGCTGGCAACTTGGGGCAAGTGACACCCCCATACAGCCGCTGCTGGTGGGGGAAAGCAGTGCTGCCTTGCAACTGGCTGCGCGGCTGCGGGATCGTGGCGTCTGGGTGAGCGCCATCCGCCCGCCCACTGTGCCGGCGGGCACGGCGCGGCTGCGCATCACGTTAAGCGCGGCTCACAGCGAACAGGATGTGGACCGCCTGCTCGAGGCCCTCGGCCCTTGCACCCTGACGGCCAGCAGGCGCGAGTCTGCCGCAGAGCAGAGAGGTGCTCGCCATGCATGAGCGCTTTCAGCAGGTTGACAAGGCGCAGCTCGCCCGCCGTTTCGGGGCGGCGGCCCGCCACTACGATGCCCATGCGCGTTTTCAGCAGGAAGTCGGTCTGGCGCTATTGGATCGTATGCCAGGGGAGCCAGTGACTCCCGCTTCCTTGTCAACATCTCTCATATCCGGGCTGGATCTGGGTTGTGGTACCGGATTTTTCCTGCCCCACCTCGCCAGTCGTTGCCACCAGTTGCATGGACTGGATCTTGCCCCCGGCATGTTGCAGCAGGCGGCTCTGCGTGGCAGCGGTGCGCAACTTGTGTGCGGCGATGCCGAGCGTCTGCCGTTTGCCGACGGGAGCCTGGACTGGGTCTTCTCCAGCCTCGCCCTGCAGTGGTGTGAACGACCGGCGCAGGCGTTTGCCGAACTCCACAGGGTACTCAAACCCGGTGGACAACTGCTGTTCTCGACCCTGCTTGTCGATTCGCTCTGGCAGTTGCGTGAGGCCTGGCGCACGGTTGACGACCATCCCCATGTCAATCGCTTCCTCAGCCTGCCACAATTGCAAGATGCCGTTGCCGCAGGGGGCTTCACAGCGCCTTGCCTTGAGAGTCTGGCCTGGGCGCTCTCCTATCACGAGTTGAGCGGTCTGCTGCGCGACCTCAAGGGCATAGGAGCCAGCCAGCTCAACGATGCGTGTCAATCAGGTCTGAGCAGTCGGCTGCGCTTGCAGCGCCTGACGGAGGCTTATGAAGCCTACCGTCAGCCGGATGGCCTGCTGGCCGCCAGCTATCAGGTGTGCCTGGGGCGCCTGATCCGCCGATAAGCTGGCCTGAGTTGCTCCTTGCCGGGTCTGTCCGGGGGACGCTATGTGCGAACAAGTCGGGCTGAACTCATCTTCTGTCCCGGATACTTGATATGCAGGTGATCTGCCCCTATAAACGGCGGGCTGTCGCCTGATTTGTGTTGAGGAGTCATCATGGTTAAATCCTTCTTTATCACCGGCACAGATACCGATGTGGGCAAGACGCTGGTCGCCCGCACCCTGCTGCTGGAGTTTGTCGCCCATGGCATTCAGTGCGCGGGTTACAAGCCGATCTCCGCTGGCTGCGCTCGCACCCCGGATGGGTTGCGCAACCTGGATGCCGTCTTGCTGCAAGAGGCGGCCAACCTGTCGCTGCCTTACGATATGGTCAATCCGTATGCCTTTGAACCGCCCATTGCGCCCCATATCGCCGCCAGCGAGGCCCGTGATGCCATTACCCTGAAGGGACTGTCTGACGGTCTGCGCCAGATAGAGCAGGCTGGGGCCGAGCTTGTCGTGGTAGAGGGGGCGGGCGGCTGGTTTCTGCCGCTGGATCGCAAGCATCTGCTGTCGGATTGGGTCAAGCAGGAGAACATGCCGGTGATCATGGTGGTGGGGGCCAAGCTGGGTTGTCTCAACCATGCGCTGCTCACCTTTGCCGCCATTCGAAATGACAATCTGCCGGTGGCAGGCTGGGTCATGAATCGGCTGTACGGATCCATGAGTCACTACCAGGAAAACCTGGACACCTTGAGGGGCTTGCTCCCCGCGCCATTTTTGGGTGAAATACCCTTTGTAAACAATCCACTTGAGGCTGATTTGCGCGGGCGTCTCGATATATCCCCTCTGCTCTGAACCCGACATTCAGCGAACATTCATCGAATCTATCTATTATGCGGAACAGGTGTGATACCGACCGGCTGTGAACCGGCACGGAAGGCACCTATCCATATCTCACAAGGAGTCTATATGAAGCGAATTATGCTATTCCTGGTGACCAACCTGGCCGTCATGCTGGTGCTGGGGGTGGTACTCAATATCCTGTTCTCGGTTCTGGGGATCAACAAGTCCAGCATTTCCGGTCTGTTGATGTTCTGTGCCGTGTTCGGTTTTGGGGGTTCCTTTATCTCCTTGCTGATGTCCAAGTGGATGGCCAAGCGCAGCTATGGCGTCCAGGTCATCGAGCAACCCCGTAACGAGACAGAGCACTGGCTGGTCAGCACAGTTGCCCGTCAGGCCCGTGAAGCGGGTATCAAGATGCCGGAAGTGGGGATCTACGACTCGCCGGAGATGAACGCGTTCGCTACCGGTGCCCGTCGTGACGATTCCCTGGTCGCCGTTTCGTCCGGCCTGCTCTACAGCATGAGCCGCGACGAGGCGGAAGCCGTGCTGGCTCACGAGGTGAGCCATGTGGCCAACGGCGACATGGTGACTCTGACCCTGATCCAGGGGGTGGTAAACACCTTCGTGATGTTCTTCGCCCGCATCGTGGCCGGTGTCATCAGCAACTTCTTCAGCTCCAACAACGACGAAGAGAGCAGCAGCTCCGGTGGTTTTGCCTACATGATCACAGTGTTCGTGCTGGAGATGGCATTCGGTGTGCTGGCCTCCATCATCGTCATGTGGTTCAGCCGTCAGCGCGAGTTCCGTGCCGACGCAGGTGCCGCCAAGCTGGCGGGTCGTGACAAGATGATTGCTGCGCTCGAGCGCCTCTCTCGCGGTGCCGAGCCACAGATGGAAGGCTCCATGATGGCGTTTGGCATCAACGGCAAGCGCTCCATGAGCGAGCTGTTCATGAGCCACCCGCCCATCGAACAGCGCATCGCCGCCCTGCGTGGTTGATGCCATCCGGTCTTGAAAAAGGCCTTGCCAAACAAACGGCTGCCCTTGGGCAGCCGTTTTGCTTTTCAGCGTTCTTTAAAGCTTGAAGCGACCCATCTCCTGGCGCAGCAGCCGTGACAGCTGTTTGAGCTTGGCGGCCTCCTGCGATACATGACGGGCCGCATCCCCCGACTGTTCGGAGAGGGAGGTGATGTGGCCGACGGTGGAAACCACCTCGTTGGCGGCGGTGGATTGCTCGCGCAGTGTGTGGCTTATCTCCCCCATCAATCCGGTCAGGTTGGCTGCATGACTCTTGATGCTGGTGATGGCCTCGCCGGTCTGGTTGGCCAGACTCACGCCGCGAGAGACGTTGTTGACCGTATTTTCCATGCTGCGGATGGAGGCATCCGCCCCGCTCTGGATCTTGCTGATCATGCCGGTGATCTGCTGGGTTGAGGCCGCCGAACGACTGGCGAGATTGCGCACCTCGTCTGCCACCACCGCAAAGCCCCGCCCCTGTTCTCCCGCCCGCGCAGCCTCTATGGCGGCGTTGAGGGCCAGCAGGTTGGTCTGATCGGCGATGCCGCGGATCACCTCTATGATGTCCGAAATCTGCTGTGTGTGGCTGTTGAGCTCGGAGAGGCTGCTGGCCGCATCCCCCACTGTGCTGGAGATGTTCTCTATGCTGTCCAGGGTCTGCTTGATGACGCCGGAACCTTCTTCCAGGGTGTTGGCCGACACCTTGCTCAATTCGTCGGCATGGGTGGCGTTGTCGGAGAGGTGGCTGATGCTCACTACCAGCTCTTCGATGGCGGCTGCCATTGTCTGGGTACTTGTCTGTTGGGAGGTGGCAAACTGGGCTGTCTGCTCCGCTATCTGGGCTATGCTGTCGGCCGATCCTGACAGCTCCTCGCTGGAGTGGGAGACCTGGGCGATGATCCCCTTGAGGGTTGACTGCATGGTGGCCAGCAGGCCGATCAGGCTCTCTTGTGCGCCAACGGGTACCTGGATCTGACGGGAAAAATCCCCTTGCGCCAGACTGTTGAGATCGCTTCTGAGCTGGCTGACCGAGGTGCCGGTCAAGTCGAGCAGGGCCCGATAGGTGCGCCACAGGAAGAACATCAATACCAGGCCCAGGGCGATAAACAGATAGCGCAACATGGCAGACTGGTTGGTGGCATCGTCTACCGCCTGCTGGGTACGGGTCTCCATCATGACGTAGAAGTCATCGATGGGGGCCATGATGCGCCCCTTGTTCTGGTGATAGGCCTTGTCATGCATCATGGCGATGGCTTTTTGCTGGTTGGCCGCGAGATCCCCCTCCTGCTGTTGTACCAGCTTGAAGGCGGCGACTTCGGTACTGACCAGGGCATCCGAGTTGTTCTTGGCCTCGTTGAGTTTGGCCAGCTCACCATCGGTAAAGCCGGCATCCTTCATCAGATCGATGAGGCCACGCCGCAGCGAAGTGTCGGGTCTGGGGTTTTGACCACTGGCCGCCACGAAATCCCAATAGATGCGGTTGTAGCCTTCCGGTCTGTTCTGTTCGCCGTTGCGTATGGCCAGGATCCGCATGTACTGCTGCTCATAGGCGGGATCCTTGGTGATCAAATAGGTGCGGCCGAGCCGGGTCAGATCGTCGGAGGATTGCCTTAGCTCATCGGCCAGCAGATAGGATTGGTAGCGTTGTTGATAACTCTGCTCGAGTTTTGTCCCTGACCAGGTGTAGGCAAAAAATACCAGCGATAGCAGGATCAGGGTGACAACGGAGAGCAAGAGATTGAGTTGAAAGGCAGGTCTGTTCTGTTCCATGGTTTGAGCGTCCTTATTCTCACCAGAATAACCCCCTTTGTCACACGGCGAAGGCCGGTACTTCTGAAGGTTTTTATTGTTCTGCAGTGAGTATAGGGGGCCGGAGAGGCAGCATGGCTCGGGTATGCCGAGAAAAGGGGCGGGGGTAAAAACAGCGGGGAAAATAAGGGCCGGGAG
This sequence comes from Aeromonas sp. D3, assembly GCF_027705025.1. Taxonomy (NCBI): domain Bacteria; kingdom Pseudomonadati; phylum Pseudomonadota; class Gammaproteobacteria; order Aeromonadales; family Aeromonadaceae; genus Aeromonas; species Aeromonas sp. D3. The sequence continues at coordinate 53,095 of NZ_JAPDBE010000030.1, forward strand.
GCGCTTAACCCATGATGCTCCCGGCCCGCACTATTATCGCGGCCCGATCACCAGATCGGTCAAGGGCACGGCGCAGCAGGTGAGGATCTTGCCTTCAGCCCGCTCGGCTGCCGTGATGGCCGGGGCATCCGGGTGATCCACTTCTCCCGAGACGAGGGTCTGCTTGCAACTGCCGCAGATGCCGGCGCGGCAGCTCCAGGGCAGCTCCACTCCCTGCTTGTGGGCCTGATCCAGTATGGTGCCCTGATTGTTGCCGGCAAAGGCCTCTTCACCGATACGCAGTTGCACCGCCTGATGGGGCGAGCCACCGAGAGAATGGCGCCGCCAAAGCTCTCCTGCCTGATGCGGTCCGCAGCCACGCCGAGTGCGCACAATCTGGCGGCCGCATCGGCCATAAACCCGTGAGGACCGCAGATAAATACCTCGCGCCCGGTCAACCCCTTGACCTGGGCCAGATGATCATCGCACAGCCGCCCTTTGAGCCCCTGCCAGTGAGTATCCGGCTGGCTCAGGATCAGGGTCAGTTGCATGCCTGCCTGGCTCAGGGCGTGCAGCTCGGCGGCGGCCGGTATGTCGGCCTCGCTGCGGCACAAATGCATAAAGTGCACGTCGCCGAGTTCGTGTCTGAGATGCAGGGTGCGGGCTATCGATAGCATGGGGGTGACGCCCGAGCCGGCCGAGAGCAGCAGCAGGCTGCGCTCGGTGCCGAGGTGAAACTCGCCCGCCGGTGCTGCCGCCAGCAGGGTATCCCCCACCCGCAGCTGGTGGTGCAGCCAGGGGGAGATGCGCCCTTCACCCAGGCGCTTGACGCTGATGCTGTAGCGCTCCGGCAGATCCGGGCTTGAGCTCAGGGTATAGCGCCGTTGCAGTCGCTCGCCCTTGATATCCAGACTGATGGGCAGGTGCTGGCCCGGCAGGTAGTCGGGCAGCGGCTCGCCGTCGGCGGCTTCGAACCAGAATGTTTCCAGATCCCGCGCCAGCGGCTCGCGGGCGACGCAGACCAGCTCCCGCTTCTTCGGCGCCGCATTGGGATAGACCACAGCCCTGGCGGTTTCCAGCACCTCTATCTCGCTGCCCGCCTCAATCCAGCCCTCGTTGAGGGCCACCAGATTCTGGCCGAAATAGACATCCCCATCCTCGCCACGCCGGTAACGGGTGAGGGTAGCCAGCGGCTCCTTCAGGGCGTTGAAGCGATCCGTGCCCGCTTCCACAGTAGTCATGATGCAGCGGCTGCACGGCTTGGCCACACTGAACTCCACCTCGCCGATGCGGATGCGCACCCAGCTGTCCTCCTCGAACGGCCGGGTACCGGTTGCCACCAGGTTGGTACGGAACTGGCTCATCTGGTGCAGGGCATCGGAGCGCAGGTTGAGATCATCGAGCGAAGCCTGACTGATGAGCAGCAGCGGATAACCGTCGGCGAAGCTGACCCGGGTGCCGGTTTTTTCCCGGAAACGATCCGATTGCTCGCCGAGCCAGAGCAAGGCGACCGGCTCACCCGCGACCTTGCTCAGCCAGAGATCGGCGCTGATATCGGTATGCAGGGCGGTGAAGCTGTCGCGCCAGACGCCGGTAGTCCGAGGTGTGCGGGAAAAATCCTGTTCTCGCAGCGTGAGCGGTTCAAATCCCGGATAGCGCAACTGCAAGCCGCCCTCTATGGGGGTTGCCACTACTTGCTGTAGCTGGGGATGGGTACGGGCTGTGATAAAGGTGCTGTCCGGTTTGACCACCATATAGCGGCGATCTCCCTGCAATCCCTCTTCGGTCACCAGAGCGCGAGTCAGTGGCATGCCTGCCGTTGATTTGATGGGGTAGAGATGAATGCTGTCGAGTATTGGCATGTCCTGATCCTGTGAAGTGCCCTGTGTCAACAAGGGGAAGAGCGCTGTGACTGTCGTGGCAGCCATCCCTGCAGTGTGCTGCGCCGATTGTCGAAGGTGCGACATGGTCAACCCAATCACATCTTCAATCGGGCAAGATGTTACAGGGGTCACGTTCTGTTCTCCATACCCCATAAAGTGCAACATTATTTGATCCTGATCCGTCAATCAGTACAAAAATCAGTCCACTATCGAACCAGCTTCCAGTTTCTAACGCTTTCGCTTCTTCCCTCTCCGGCCACCGCCCGCTTCGGCTAAACGGTATCAAGTGCCATCGGATGGGGCCTGTCACACAAAAAGAAGAAAGCAATGTATGAGCAAACAACTGGATATGACCCCACAGCCGGATCTCTCCCAGAAAACGGGAACAGGCCCGGTCCGTACCCGGCTGCCCGTCTGGCGGCCGGCCCTGCCACCCTGCAACCACGCCTGCCCGGCTGGCGAGAACATCCAGGCCTGGCTCTCCCTCGCCGAAGCGGGCCGCTTTGAAGCAGCCTGGCAGCGACTTATCGAAGAAAATCCCCTGCCTGCCGTCCATGGCCGGGTCTGCTATCACCCCTGCGAGAGCGCCTGCAACCGCTCTCAGGTGGATGATGCCGTCTCCATTCACGCCATCGAGCGTTTCCTTGGCGACGAGGCGCTGGCCAAAGGCTGGCTGCCCGCGCCGCCAGCGCCTGCCAGCGGCAAGAAGGTGCTGGTGATCGGCGCCGGTCCCTCCGGCCTCTCCTGTGCCTGGCACCTCAACCGGCTTGGCCATCAGGTTGAGATCCGCGAAGCGGGGCCGCTGGCTGGCGGCATGCTGCGCTTTGGCATCCCCGCCTACCGGCTGCCTCGCGACGTGCTGGATCGGGAAGTGGCCCGCATTCTTGCTGCCGGAGTGAAGCTGACTCTCAACCACAAGGTGGAAGACGTGCTCAAGGCGCGCGATCAAGGGGGCTTTGACGCCGTCTTTATGGCCATCGGCGCCCATCTGGCCAAGCGGGTCGATATTCCGGCCCGGGAAGCGGGCAAGATCCTCGATGCGGTGAGCTTCCTCGAACAGGCCAGTCTGGCCGAAGAGCAGGGCTTGCCGCCGCCCAAACTGGGACGGCGCGTAGCGATTTATGGGGGTGGCAATACCGCCATGGATGCGGCCCGTACCGCCCGTCGCCTCGGTGTTGAAGAGGCGATGATCATCTACCGGCGCGACCGGGACCATATGCCGGCTCATGCCTTCGAAGCCCTTGAGGCCGAGGAGGAGGGGATCAAGATCAACTGGCTGCGCAGCATCCGCCAGCTCGACAACACCAGCATCGAAGTGGAGGTGATGGCGCTGGATGAGCAGGGCAAGCCGGTGCCCACCGGCAAGTTTGAAACCCTCGAAGCAGACTCCCTTATTCTGGCGTTGGGGCAGGAGGTTGACTTGAGCGTGCTGGAGAGCATTCCCGGCGTGCGGGTCAGCAAGGAGGGGGTGGTGCAGGTTGGCGAGAACCTGATGACGGATGTGCCGGGTCTGTTTGCGGGGGGCGACATGGTGCCCTCCGAGCGCACCGTCACCATAGCCACAGGCCACGGCAAGAAGGCGGCGCGCCATATGGATGCCTGGCTGCGCGGTCGCCACTACCACAAACCGCTCTCCTACCCGCTGGTGGGGCCGGAGCAGTTGCAACTCTGGTTCCAGACCCACGCGCCCGCCAGTAGTCAGCCGGTCAAACCGGCGTGGGCGCGGGACGATTTTGGCGAGATCATCGGTGGGCTGGATGAGGTGGCCGCCTGCTACGAGGCGGCGCGCTGCTACTCCTGCGGCAACTGCTTCGAGTGCGACGGCTGCTACGGCAGCTGCCCCGAGCAGGCCATCGAGAAGCTGGGGCCGGGCAAGGGCTATCAAGTGGATGCGACGCGCTGCACCGGCTGCGGTGCCTGTCACGACCAATGCCCTTGTCACGCCATCCTGCTGCGCCAACCGGAGGAGTCCCAATGAAACATGAACTGATCATGGTCGATGGCAACGAAGCCGCGGCCCGGGTGGCGTACCAGCTGAGCGAAGTGTGCGCCATCTATCCCATCACCCCCTCCTCGACCATGGCCGAGCTGGCCGACGCCTGGGCGGACGAGGGGCAGACCAACCTCTGGGGCAACATCCCCACAGTAGTGGAGATGCAGAGCGAAGGGGGAGCTGCTGGTACTGTGCACGGCGCCCTGCAGGCGGGGGCGCTCGCCACCACCTTCACCGCCAGTCAGGGACTGATGCTGATGCTGCCCAACATGTACAAGATCGCCGGGGAATTGACCGCGGCTGTGTTCCATGTGGCGGCCCGATCGCTCGCGGCGCAGGGGCTCTCCATCTTTGGCGACCATCAGGACGTGATGGCGGCGCGCAGCACCGGCTTTGCCATGCTCGCCTCCTGTTCGGTGCAGGAGGCGCAGGACTTGGCCTTGGTTGCCCACAGCGTCACCCTGCAGTGCCGGGTGCCCTTTATCCATTTCTTCGACGGTTTTCGCACCTCCCACGAGGTGAACAAGATCACGGCCCTGCATAGGGACGAGATCCGGGCGCTTATCGACAACGACTGGGTGCGGGCCCACCGCGCCCGGGCGCTCAACCCGGATCACCCCGTGATGCGCGGCACGGCCCAGAACCCGGACACCTATTTCCAGTCCCGCGAGAGCGTCAACCCCTTCTACGAGGCGGTGCCGGCCCGGGTGCAGCAGTGCATGGACAAGCTGGGATCCCTCACCGGCCGCCACTACCGGCTGGTGGAGTATCACGGCGCAACCGATGCCACCGATGTGATCGTGCTGATGGGGTCGGGGGCGGCCACCGCCCGTACTACCGTGGATTGGCTCAACCGGCAGGATCGCAAGACCGGAGTGCTGGTCATTCGCCTCTATCGCCCCTTCCCGGTGCAGGCGCTGCTCGATGCGCTGCCCGCGAGCGTACGGCGTCTAGCCGTGCTGGATCGCACCAAGGAGCCGGGCGCCGGCGGCGAGCCGCTGCTGCTGGATGTGCAGAGCGCGCTGATCGACGGTTTGCAGCGCGGCCTTCTCAAGCGGCTGCCCTGGCTCAGTGGCGGCCGTTACGGCCTCTCCTCCAAGGAGTTCACCCCGGCCATGTGCGCGGCTGTGTTTGAGGAGCTGGCATCCGATGCGCCGCGCCCGCGCTTTACCGTGGGGATAGTGGACGATGTTTCGGGCCTCAGTCTGGCCTGGCACCCCATCGGCGATTTGGAGCCTCCTAGCCGGGTGCGGGCGCTCTTCTTCGGCCTTGGCGCCGACGGCACAGTCGGCGCCAATAAGAACAGTATCAAGATCATCGGCGAGCTGGAGGGGTTCCACGCCCAGGGCTACTTCGTCTACGACTCCAAGAAGTCCGGCTCGCGCACCGTCTCCCACCTGCGCTTTGGCCCCGAGCCCATAGACGCCCCCTGGCTTATCGAGCAGGCGAGCTTTATCGGCTGCCACCAGTGGGGTTTTGTCGAATCGGTGGATCTGCTGGAACATGCCGCCGAAGGGGCGACCCTGCTGCTCAATGCCCCCTATGAGGCTGACAAGGTGTGGGGCCAGCTGCCCGAGCGGCTGCGGGCCCGCATCCGCGCCCTCAATATTCAGCTCTACTGCATCGACGGGGATAGGGTGGCCGAGCAAAACGGCATGGGCAATCGCATCAACACCATCATGCAGACCTGCTTCTTCGCGTTGGCCGGCATCTTGCCACGGGACGAAGCTATTGCGCTGATCAAGGAGAGCATAGAGAAGAGCTATGCCCGCAAGGGGCCCGAGGTAGTGGCGCGCAACTTCGCGGCGGTGGACGATACCCTGGCTCACTTAAGCAAGGTGGTGATCCCGGCCGGTGACGAGCAGATCAGCGACTATCCGCTGCCACTGGCGCCCGGGGGCAGCGAGTTTGTCCAGCGGGTCACCGGCGAGATGCTGGCGGGGCGCGGCGATTTGATCCCTGTCTCCATGCTGCCGGTGGATGGCACTTATCCCACCGCCACCAGCCGCTTCGAGAAGCGGGATATCGCCCGCGAGATCCCTGTCTGGCAATCCGATATCTGCATCCAGTGCGGCAACTGTGTCTTCGTCTGTCCCCATGCGGCGCTGCGGGCCAAGTTCTACCATCAGGACTGGCTGGCAACCGCCCCCGAGGCGGCCCAGTCGGTGCCCGTCACCGCCAAGGGCTTCCCCGATAGCCGCTACACCCTGCAGCTCTATCCGGAGGATTGCACCGGCTGCGGCCAGTGCGTGCAGGCCTGTCCGGTACGGGTCGGGGCTGATGAGAGTCATGAGGGCGAGCGTGCCATCACCATGATGGACAAGGCGCCCCATCTGGCTGGTCAGAAACAGGCGCTCGGCTGGTTCGAGAGCCTGCCTTGGCCTGCCCGCGAGCGGGTGGACTTCTCCACCGTGCGCGGTGCCCAGTTCCTGGAACCCCTGTTCGAGTTCTCCGGCGCCTGTGCCGGTTGTGGTGAAACCCCCTACCTCAAGCTGCTGACCCAGCTGTTTGGCGATCGCATGCTGGTGGCCAACGCTACCGGCTGTTCCTCCATCTATGGCGGCAACCTGCCGACCACCCCCTGGGCCAAGAATGGGGAAGGGAAGGGGCCCGCCTGGTCCAACTCCCTGTTCGAGGACAACGCCGAGTTTGGCTTTGGTTTTCGTCTCACCGCCGATCAGCATCACGGTCAGGCGGTGGCCGCCCTCAAGGCGATGAAGGGGGAGCTGGGAGAAGCGCTGGTCGAGTCGCTTATCAGCGCCCCGCAGCGGCTGGAATCGGAGATCCGTGCCCAGCGAAATCGGGTAGCGCATGTGCGCGAACGACTGGAGGAGGTGCCATCTGGCAAGGCTCGCGAGCTGCTGTCCCTCATCGATCAGCTGGTGCGCCGTTCGGTCTGGATCGTCGGCGGCGATGGCTGGGCCTATGACATCGGCTCGGCGGGGCTCGATCATGTGCTCGCCTCCGGGCGCGATGTGAACGTGCTGGTGATGGATACCGAGGTCTACTCCAACACCGGCGGCCAGATGTCGAAATCGACGCCGCTCGGTGCCGTCGCCAAGTTCGCGGCGGGGGGCAAGACGCTCGCCAAGAAGGATGTAGCGCTGCAGGCTATCTCCTATGGCAACGTCTATGTTGCTCGCATCGCCTTTGGTGCCAACCCACAGCAGACGCTGCAGGCCTTGCGCGAGGCTGAGGCCTACCATGGCCCGTCCCTCATCATCGCCTACAGCCACTGCATCGCCCACGGCATCGACATGGAGCTGGGGCTGACCCAGCAGAAACGGGCGGTGGACTCGGGCCACTGGCCGCTGATGCGTTACAACCCTGTACTGCGCAGTGCGGGGCAGAACCCCTTCAGCCTCGACAGCCTGCGCCCCTCTATCCCCCTTGCCGAATACAGGGCAGAGGAGAACCGCTACCAGGTGCTGGCCCAGAGCCACCCCGAGGAAGCCGAGCGGCTGATGCAGGTGGCGCAACAGGTTGCCTGGCAGAAGTGGGCCACCTACGAGGAGATGGCGACCCGGGAGGCCAGCCATTTCCATCCACCGGTATGATGATGGGGATAATTCTGTATAGCGAAGCGGGCCAGCGGCCCGCTTTTTGTATCTGGAGTGCAAGAGGGTCTATTTTCGCTATTTGACTGTAAGCACGGTCGTTATGGTTGTAATATCTTGAGAATCAAAAATGATGTGTTGATATGTGGAATGAGGCTGGGCAGGATATACGGAATAACAAGATATTGATGTGATCGATTTCTATGCGATATGATTTATTTAAAAGGACTATTTATGGAAGAATTCTATAAGTTGATGCAAGAACAAAAATGGTCAGAGATTCTTTTATTAGCTAAGGAAGGTGCGAATAAGCGGGGAAATTCTTCTCGGCTGACTCAGTCATTTCATTTCTTCATGTTTGAGCCGTTTTTTC
>NZ_JAPDBE010000031.1:0-41301 GCF_027705025.1 Aeromonas sp. D3
TGAAGCCAAGGCCACAGAAATACAGTGTAAAAAAAGCCAATAAAAACAATGCCAGTCAGGCTTAACTGACTGGCATTAACCTCAGGGTCGCCTTTTTCTATCGCCCCGCAGGTTGGCGTTGGTACTGGTTCAGGTGCACAGACCAGACGGGTCACTTCTGCTTGGTCACTCTTCGATTGCCCTTTTCTGGCGCTCTTGCCTGATCCCTTCTCCCCTTGGTCCATTTCTTCACGGCGATTCCGAGTCTCCAGGCTGTTCTGGACCATCAGTGGTTGAGGTAGACATCCTGTCCGCCGTAGGCCAGCGGGCCGCTGTGCACGGGGAGTAGCGTTCCTGCAGGCTCGAAAAAGCGGGTCAGCACCCCGAAGCGTTGCCCCAGTTTGCTCAGCTTGACGCGATCCAGCGAAACCTGTGCAGGCAGCCAGGTCAAGACGGCTGCGCAGTGACCATTGCCCAGACTCTGCTCCAGCATTAGCTGCCAGTTCTTGATCTTGGGGCTGTGAACCACCAGCACCCGAGCGGGGTTGATCCCCTGAGCCTGCAGCTGTTTGGCCACTGGCAGGCCTGGCGGGGCAATCAGCAGGATCCAGCCCGTGTCGCCATGGCTCAACCTCACCAGCTCATCAAGCAATGGCAGCTCATCGTTGGCAGGCGCGGTGTGGCACGCTTCTTCCACCTTGCTTTGATGGCGGGTTGGCCAGGGATTGCTCATGCTGACAGACGCGGCGAAAGGGAGGTGACTCATGGGCTGGCTCATATGTTTGTCCTGTATGGATAACCATGCTGTATGTGCATACAGTAGTTGCAACTCAGGTCAGTGACAAGCCATTTATGGCCAAAAATGTGATCAAGCTGGCAGGGGATGAACTCATATTATTGATTGTAAAAGATATTTTATTTTTACCGGGGCGCTTGTTTTTTAGGCTGTGGACAAAGCGGGAGGTGGCGCCCATGGTTATACAGTATCTGGATGAAGAGGAGAGATGAAGATGGACGTCAGTACCTTGCAACGGCTGGATGCCAATATCCTGCTCGGGATCATCAATGAAAAGCTGCGCCTGGAGTGTGATGGCCTGGAGGAGCTACTGGCTTATTACGACATGACGGAGGATCAACTGGCGACCCGGTTAATGCAGATAGGCTATCACTACGACCCCATGAGCAATCAGTTCAAGGCCCATGGTTGAAGGGGAGTCGATCGTCGTCATCGGGGGGCCAATCTTGCTTTATGAACAGCGCACATTGAAATCGTTTTCAATGTGCGCTGAATTTTCAGTTATTTTCATGGATTTTCAGTACTTGGCAATGATTGAAAACCTATTCACGGATTTATATTTGCATTTATTTGTTAAGTTGCTGATTTTAAATGAAATTAGCATTCCTGATTAATAAGTTTCAGGAAAGGGTTTTCAAGCTTGAACTGTCATTTTTATACGTTAAAGTGTGACTTGCGTTAACTTTTAAACTATCGGCTTTAGCTAGTATGCCCACGCCGGAACATATTCTGAGATAACAACAGCACCGGTCCCTGATGGGATAACAATTTTATTATTCTGTAACGAAGGAAATGGTTTATGGCTACCAAGAAGAAGACAGACCAGGATCTCCAACTGGATAAAGATCAGCTCAAGGCGAGTATCGTGCATCACCTGCGTTCTACCTTGGGTACAAGCGAACAGAAAGCCTCGCCAGAAGCGTGGTGGAAAGCGACCGCAGCCGCCGTCAACGAACAGGTGTACGAGCGCCTGACCCGTACTCAGCAGACTCATTTCAAGAAAGATACTCGTGCGATTCACTATCTCTCTGCTGAATTTCTGATGGGGCGTTTGACCTCCAACAACCTGCACAACCTCTCCCTGTACAAAGTGTGTGAAGAGGCGCTGGGTGAACTCGGTCTGGAACTGACCGATTTGTGTGAACAAGAGCCGGACATGGCGCTCGGCAACGGCGGCCTGGGTCGTCTGGCCGCCTGTTTCATCGACTCCCTGGCCACCCTGAACTACCCGGCTGTCGGTTATGGCATCCATTACGAGCACGGCCTGTTCCGTCAGGAGATTAAGGATGGTCGCCAGATCGAACGCCCGGACTCCTGGCGTGAATATGGCAATCCCTGGGAGATCTGCCGCCCGGAATCTGTGCAGGAGATCCCGCTCTACGGCTATGTGGAAACCGTGTTCGGCGACAAGGGGGGCCTGAAGAAGGTATGGCACGCAGGCCGCAAGATCAAAGGGGTGCCTTGGGATATCCCTGTGGTGGGCTTTGGCGGTCACACCGTCAATATCCTGCGTCTGTGGGAATCCCGCGCCTCCGAGTTTTTCGACTGGGACGTGTTCAACGCCGGTGGTTACATCGATTCCCAGGCTGAAAAAGCCCAGGCCGAAACCATCTCCAAGGTGCTCTACCCGAATGATGAAACAGATGCGGGCAAAGAGCTGCGCCTGATCCAGCAGTACTTCTTCTGTGCCTGCTCCATCAAGGACATCATGCGCCGCTACAAGCGGGTGCATGGCAGTGACTTCAGCAATTTTGCCGCGCAAATTGCCATTCAGCTCAACGATACCCACCCGACCGTAGCTATCCCTGAGCTGATGCGGGTGCTGGTGGATGAGGAAGACTTGAACTGGGATGCCGCCTGGGCCATCTGCTATCGGGTCTTCTCCTACACCAACCATACCCTGCTGCCGGAAGCGCTGGAGAAGTGGTCCGTCAGCCTGTTTGAGAAGGTGCTGCCCCGTCACCTGGAAGTCATTTACGAGATCAATGCCCGCTTCCTGAGCGATCTGGTCGAACCCAAGTGGCCAGGCAACGATGGCATCAAGGCCAAGCTCTCCATCATCGAAGAAGGGGATGTACGCAAGGTGCGCATGGGCAACCTGTGCGTGATCGGTTCGTCCAAGGTGAACGGTGTGGCCGAGATCCACTCCAAGCTGGTGAAAGAGGATCTCTTCCCCGAGTTCGCCGAGCTGTGGCCAGAGAAGATGTGCAACGTTACCAACGGCGTGACCCCACGTCGCTGGCTGCTGGCCTGCAACCCCGAGCTGGCCGAGCTCTATAACGAAGTGGTGGGCAAAGAGTGGCCGCTGCAGCTCGACAAGCTGCGCGCCGTCACCAAGTTTGCCGACGACAAGGCATTCCAGCAGCAGTTCATGACCATCAAGCGTCATAACAAGGAGAAACTGGTCAAGGTCATCAAGGCCGAAACCGGCATCGATGTGAGTGCCGAGGCGATCTTCGACGTCCAGATCAAGCGTCTGCACGAGTACAAGCGCCAACAGCTGAACCTCATCCATATCATGGCGCTCTACCGTCGTCTGCTGGCGAATCCTGACTATGACATGCACCCGCGCGTGTTCATCTTCGGCTCCAAGGCGGCGCCCGGTTACAAGCTGGCCAAGGATATCATCTACGCCATCAACAAGCTGGCAGAGCGGGTCAACAACGATGCTCGCATCCAGGGCAAGCTGAAAGTGGTGTTCATGCCGAACTACCGCGTGAGTCTGGCCGAGAAGCTGATCCCGGCGGCCGATGTCTCCGAGCAGATCTCCACTGCCGGTTACGAAGCCTCCGGTACCGGCAACATGAAGATGGCACTGAACGGCGCCATCACCATAGGCACGCTGGATGGGGCCAATATCGAGATCGCGGAAGAGGCGGGTGCCGAAAACTGCGCCATCTTCGGTCTGAACGTGGATGAGGTGAAGTCTCTGAAGGCGCGCGGCTACAACCCGTACGATTTCTACTATGCCAACTCCGAGCTCAAGGCCGTACTGGATTGGTTCGACACCGACTATTTCACGCCGGGCAAGCCGGGGGAACTCTCCTCCATCAAGCGCTCCTTGCTGGAAGGGGGCGATCCCTACCTGACCCTGGCCGATTTTGCTTCCTACTCCGATGCGCACAAGCTCATCGATACCTGGTACCGGGATCCGGCGCTGTGGGCGAAGAAGGCCATCATCAATTCGGCTACCATGGGCAAGTTCAACTCGGACCGTTCCATCCAGGACTACGTGGATCGGATCTGGAACCTGAAGAGCTGCAACGTACAAGGTTGATAACTTCTTGATATGAAAAAGCCCTCGCAATGCGAGGGCTTTTTGTTTCAAGGGCCACTTGGGGATCAGAGAATGTCGCCTACAAAGTAGGCCAGGACCGCCAGTAGAATGACAAAGACAATGTTGAGGGCCATCCCGGATTTCATCATCTCCTTCTGGCGGATATGACCGCTGGCGAAGACGATGGCGTTGGGTGGGGTGGCAACCGGCAGCATGAAAGCGCAGGAAGCACCTATGGCGATCAACACGGCCATGACGACAGGAGAAACCCCCAGGGCTTCGGCAACACCGGCAAACAGCGGGATGAGCAGGGCGGCGGTGGCGGTGTTGGAGACCAGTTCGGTCAGGAACACCACGAATGCCGCCAGCATCAGCAGAATGATGAAGATATTGGCATCGGCCAATACGGCCGACAGGTGACTGGCCAGGAAGGCACTGGTACCGGTTGCCTTGAGAATGGCACTCAGGGTCAGGCCACCACCAAACAACATCAGCACGCCCCAGTCGGTGTTCTGATTGATGTCATCCCAGCTGGCGACCCGGCTGACGGCGATGGCAATGATGGCACCCATGGCGATCAGGGTGTCAAATTGCGGGATGCCCCCCAGTGCCTTGGCAATGGGTTGAGAGCCGATCCAGAGTACGACCGTAGTCAGGAAGATAGCCAGGGTTACCTTGCGCTCGCGGGTCCAGTTGATGGTGACATCCTGGATCTCCACTCTGTGGTTGAGCTGCGGACGCGTCACCAGATAGAGCAGGGCAATGCCGCAAGGCATCAGGATCAGCACCACAGGCACACCAAACTTCATCCAGTCGGTAAAGCCAATTCCCATCTGGGCGGCGGCGATGGCATTGGGTGGGCTGCCGACCAGGGTGCCGATGCCGCCTATGCTGGCGCTATAGGCGATACCCAGCAGCACGAAGACGAAGGTGGCACGATCCTGCTGGCTGTCGAGACGCGCCAGCATGCCAATGGCCAGCGGCAGCATCATGGCGGTGGTTGCCGTGTTGCTGATCCACATGGACATGGCCGCCGTGATGGTAAACAGCAGTATGACACCCCAACCCAGATGGCCATTGGCCAGGTGCATTACCTTGCCTGCCATCAGGGTATCCAGCCCCTGCTTGGAGAGGGCGGCTGCGAGGGCGAAACCACCGAAAAACAGGAACAGGATGGGGTTGGCAAAGTCGGTGAGGGATTTGCCCATATCAAACACCCCGAGCACTGTGGCCAGCAGGGGCACCAGCAGCGCCGTGATGGTGACGTGCAGGGCTTCGGTCAGCCAGAGAATGGCGATGAAGACCAGGATCCCCAGCCCCTTGTTGACCATGGGATCAAACGGCAGCCAGGCCAGCATGGCACAGAGCAACAGCACATCCAGGATGACAATCCCGGATTTGATGTCCAGCCAGCGAGATGGAGTAGTCGAGGGTACAGCCGATGTGTGCATATTGTTCTCTCGGTTAATTTATGGTTGTTGTTGTGTTGCCGAGATTACAATTATTCCCCTGTTTGAAACAGGGGAAAGTCGTCAAACCATGCCGGGACTCACAGAGTCAAATCGGCAAGAAACACTTAAAAACAAAAATTAAACAATTATTTATCATTTAAGGCTGAATGACGGAGGTCACCCACTCCTTGAACAGGCTCTTGGGCAGAGAGCCGCTGCGTTGTGCCACCATCTTGCCCTGCTTGAATATCATCAGGGTGGGAATGCTGCGGATGGCGTAACGGGCTGCGATGGCAGCTTGTTGTTCCGTGTCGACTTTGACAAAACGGAAGTTGGGCTCAAGCTCGCTGGCAACTTGCTGAAAAATTGGTGAAAATTGTAAGCATGGTCCGCACCAGCTGGCCCAGAAGTCCACCACGACAGGAAGGTCGGATTGGATCAGGGTATCGAATTGATCCTCACGGCCGATGACAGGGGTGGTGCCAAACAGCGAGGACTTGCAGCGGCCACATTTCGCATTTGAATCCATTTTTTCGGCGGGCAGGCGGTTTCTGGTGAAGCAATGGCTACAATATGTAGTGATAAATGACATAATTGATTCCTGTAAGCATAAGCCCTGCAACATCTTTATTGCACTGACAGGGCAGAGTAACGGTAACATAGCAGTCAGTTATCTTTCACAGCCAGTGGTCCGTTGGCGGATACACGGTCATGACATGAGAATCGAGACGGGATGAATAATGTGACACGGGTCAATCGTGTTGTCCTGAGCCTGATCATCGTCGCGCTGCTGGCGTTTGCCGGCTATTGCTGGCAACTGCTCAGCCAGCAACACAAGGCCTCCGAGCTGAGTGTGGCAGCGGAATTGATCCTCAATCGGGTTAATACCGACACTATTTATCTGCTGGGGCGCGAGAAAGCCAATGACGGCAATGTACAGCAGCGCCTCAACCAGTTGTCGAGCAACCTGGACAGCTTCGTGCGCCAGGTGCGCAACGATCCGGATACGGCCGATAGTCCCAACTCCCAATCTCTGCTGCACGATATCGACAGCTACCTGCTGGACCTGGCCAAGCTCTACTCCATGGAGATGGCCATCCAGTATATAGAGCAGCCTTTTCAGAAACAGCTCAATGCCTTGCTGGCGACCCTGCCTGCCAGCTCTGCGCTGGCCATTGATCTGGTCGAACTGGCGCAGCTCAGCCACTACCTCAAGCGCAGCTGGGACAGGGGCGAGCAACGACAACTGCAAGCGCTGCAGCAACGACTCAAGACCGCCTATCCCGAGTATCCCCAGGTGGCCGGGCTTGCCCAGTTGAGCGAGGACGTCAGCCGTCAGGTGGTGGATTACCATGTGTTGCGCAACCAGGTCATCGACATGCATGAGCTGGATGGCTTGTCGGTCTGGAAACAAAGCAAAATGGAGCAAGCCTCCTCCCTCAAGAGCCGTTTCTACCTGATGGTGCTCGCGGGTGCCATGGTTTGCTTCGCGCTGGTAGCGGTGACCCTGTGGCGTCGCAACCAGAAGTTGAGCGAGCTGTCACGCCAGACCGGCTTGCTGGCGCAGGCAAAAAGCGATTTTCTGGCCAACATGAGCCACGAGATCCGCACTCCCATGAATGCCATCATAGGTTTCAGTTCCCTGGCGCTGCAAACCGAGCTGGATCAGCAGCAGCGGGATTACCTCAGCAAGATAAAGTCTTCGTCAGATACCTTGCTGCTGCTCATCAACGACATTCTGGACTTGACCAAGGTGGAGTCCGGCAAGTTGACCCTGGAAGAGATCGATTTTGACTTGAGCGAGCAGATAGATTCGCTCGCCGGCATGTTTGCCGATCTGGCCGAGCGCAAGCAGGTCGAGGTCATCATCAACAAGTCCCCGGCCGTGCCCGATTTCCTGCGCGGCGATCCGCTGCGCCTGGGCCAGGTACTGGTCAATCTGGTCAACAACGCCATCAAGTTTACCGAGCGGGGCGAGGTGGAAGTGGCCATCACCCTGGTCAACCAGCATCCCATGCGGGTGCGTTTCAGCGTGCGGGATACCGGGATCGGCATCGCCGAGGATAAGCAGGACCAGCTGTTCCAGCCTTTCACCCAGCTGGAGGCGGGTAACACCCGCAAATATGGTGGATCAGGTCTTGGCCTCAATATCTCCCAGCGTCTGGTCGAACTGATGGGCGGGCAGATCACTGTGCAGAGCAAGCCGGGGTCCGGCTCTGTGTTCCAGTTCGAGATCCCCATGACCAAGGCGGTGTACGGGGTATCGGGCCGCCGGGTCTTTTTCGAGCATCAGCCGCTCATTCTGGTGATGGATGACAATGAACTGGTGCTGGACCTGGCCAAGGATATTCTCGGCCGGGCCGGTGTCAGGGTCGTGGCTGTCAACAGCCTCTCCCGGGCGCGTCAGTTATTGCGGGAAGAGGGGCAGAATATCCGGCTGGCCATTCTGGACTGGCGCATGGGGCAGGAGGATGGCCTGGATCTGGCCCTCGAAATGTACCAGCACAGCCAGTGGCGGCGACTGCCTATTCTGATGACCAGTGCCTGGGCCAAGGAGGGGCTGCACGGGCGGATGGAGAGCATGGGCCTAACCCATTTTCTACCCAAGCCCATGACCGAGAATTCCCTGCTGGCCAAGGTGGATGAGCTGCTCAATGGCAGCTCCCATGATCATCAGGTCCGCCAGGCCGAAGCCCAGGGAGATCAGCAGCACTTTCGTGAGCTGCTGCAAGGTGTCCGGGTCTTGCTGGCGGAGGACAACAGAGTCAACCAGCAACTCATCATCGAGTATTTGCGCCGGATCGATGCCGTGGTGACCGTGGTAGGTAACGGGCGTGAGGCGGTCGAACGGGTAGCCGAGCAGCCTTTTGACGTCATCCTGATGGATTTGCAGATGCCGGTACTCGATGGGTTGGATGCGACCCGCCAGATCCGCAAGATGGTCGACAAGCATGACGTGCCCATCATAGCGCTGACTGCCAGCGCCATGCCCGGTGACAGGGAGCGTTGCCTCGGTGTCGGCATGAACGGTTATGTCACCAAACCGGTCAGCAAGCTGGATCTCTACAACAACCTGTTGCAGTGGGTGAAGAGCGCCAGCGGCGAGCGCCGGATCCCGCTAGAGGTGAAACCCCCTGATCTGATGGGAGTACTGGATCTGGAAGATGCCCTCAAACGACTGGAGCAAGACAAGGAGGCGCTGCAAATCCTGTTCAAGCTGTTTATGTCCGAGCACAAGGATGATCTGTGGGAGATCCGCTCCGCCCTGCGTCGCCAGCAACCCGAAGTGGCCTGCCGTCTGTTGCATACCCTGAAGGGGGTGTCCGCCAATATCTCCGCTGCTCGCCTGCAGATCATGGCCGGTGATTTGGAGTGGCGACTGCGCCAGCAAGAGGAGTTGACCGAGCCGGATCTGGAGCAGCTGCAACAGGTATTCAGTCAGACCCGGGAGGAGGTGTCTCACTTTCTGCTGACCGGAGAGCAGCATGAATCACCATACAGCCCCGTGGGGCAGCGAGATGATCGCTTATTGTAGGGAGACAAATAGCAATAATTCTCAAGCCAGTCACTTCAGGCTATCATGACCCTCTCGTATCGCCCCCTTCTGGGGGCGATTGCATTACGTTTCCCCGTGACGGGCGGCAGCCTTGGGCTGGCCGCGACAAAGGACATCTACGTGAGCGTATTCTCAAGGCTGGGCTGGTTCTTCAAGGAGCAGTGGCGGCGTTATCTGATCGCCATCTCCTTGCTGATGATGGTGGCACTGTTGACCGTGATCCCGCCCAAAGTGGTGGGTTGGGTGGTGGATGGCATCGCCAAAGGTTCTCTCGACAACGACACCCTGATGGGCTATCTGGCGGGGCTGTTTGTGCTCGGTCTGCTCATTTATCTGCTGCGCTACGTATGGCGGGTCATGTTGTTTGGTGCCTCCTACCGGCTTGCCTATGTGCTGCGCAACCGACTGTTCAGCCACTTCACCCGCATGAGCCCCGATTTTTACCAGCGCCACCGCACCGGCGATCTGATGGCTCACGCCACCAACGATATCCAGGCGGTCGAGATGACAGCCGGGGAAGGGGTGCTGACCCTGGTGGACTCCATCATAGTCGGGGTGCTGGTGCTCTCCATCATGTGCAGCCAGTACTCCTGGCAGCTGACCCTGCTCTCCCTGCTGCCCCTGCCTGTGATGGCATTCTTCATGAACCGCTTCGGTACCCAGATCTACAAGGAGTTCAAGGCGGCGCAGGGGGCCTTCTCCCGTCTCAACAACAAGACCCAGGAGGCGCTCTCTGGCGTGCGGGTGCTCAAGTCTTATGCGGTTGAATCCCTGGAAGACAAGGGCTTTGCCGAACTGACCCGACAGGCGGGGGCGTGCAACATGGCGGTGGCCCGCATCGATGCCAAGTTCGACCCCGTCATCTACCTCTGTATCGGTTGCTCCTACTTTCTCGCCGTTGCCGGTGGCAGCGTGCTGGTGGTGCGTGACGAGCTGACGCTGGGGGAGCTCACCAGTTTCACCATGTATCTGGGTCAGCTCATCTGGCCCATGTTTGCCATCGCCTGGCTGTTCAACATCATAGAGCGGGGCAGCGCCGCCTATTCACGCATCGAGAGCATGCTGGCCGAGCGCAGCGATATCGAAGAGCCGACGGAGCCGGCGATGTTTGTCTCTCCCTTCCCGCTCCAGGCCAAGGGGGTGAGCTATCAGCTGGAGCAGCGCACCTTGCTGCGCAATATCGACTTCACCCTCCACAGCGGTGGCATGCTGGGGATCGTCGGGCGCACCGGGGCTGGCAAGAGCTCGCTGCTCAAGCTGTTGATGCGCCTTGCCAATCCCACGTCTGGTGAGCTCACCATGGGCGCAGTGCCCATAGCGCAGCTGGCCCTTGGCGATCTGCGCGGCCAGTTTGCCTATGTGCCCCAGGAGCCGTTTTTGTTCTCCACCACCATAGCGGCCAACATCGCCCTTGGCCGGCCCGATGCCAGCCAGGAGGAGATAGAGCGGGTGGCGCGCATCGCCTGTGTGCACGATGACATCTGCCGCTTCCCCAAGGGCTATGAGACCGACGTGGGGGAGAAGGGAGTGACCCTCTCCGGTGGTCAGAAACAGCGACTTTCCATTGCCCGCGCCCTGCTGTTGGCGGCACCTATCCTGGTGCTGGATGATGCCTTGTCGGCGGTGGATGCCCATACCGAGCAGCAGATACTGCAAGCGCTCAAGGCCCATAGACGCACGCTGATCCTGGTCAGTCATCGCATGACGGCAGTGGAGCAGGCCGACGAAATCCTGGTGCTGGAGCAGGGCCACATCAGCGAGCGGGGCCGCCATGGCGCCCTGATGGCCCACAACGGCTGGTATGCAGACATGGTTCGTTACCAGCGACTGGAACAAGATGTAGAGGAGAGTTTGTGAACCCGACCATTGAATGGCGACTGACTGCCTGGTTGCGCCCGTTACTCGCGTCTGAAACAAGATGTGGGGAGACGCTGTGAATCCAACGATCAAACGCCTGCTCGCTTATTGCGCCCGTTATCCTCGTTGGCTGGTTCAGGCGGGGATCTGCCTGCTGCTGGCCACCGGCGCCGAAGTGGCCGGCCCTCTGCTCATCAAGCTCTTTATTGATGACTATCTGGCACCCCGCCAGCTGGTGTGGCCTCCCATTGCCGCCATCGCGGCTGGGTATCTTGGCCTGCAAGTGCTCTCGGCGGCGGGTTTCTATCTGCAATCCCTGCGTTTCAACCGCATCGCCCAGGCTGTGGTGCAGACCTTGCGCGAGCAAGTGTTTGCCACCGCGATCCGGCTGCCGGCCCGCTACTTTGACCAACATCGCTCCGGCTCGCTTATTTCCCGCATCACCAACGACACAGAGGCCATCATGAACCTCTATGTGCAGGTGATCGGCCTGCTGGTACAAAAAGTGGTGCTGCTGTGCGGCATCCTTATCTCCATGGCCCTGCTGGATGTGCGGTTGATGCTGGTGTGCGCCTGCTTGCTGCCGGCAGTGGCGGCTGTGATGTGGCTCTACCAGAAATTGAGCGTGCCCGTGGTACGGGCGACCCGCAGCTTGCTCTCCGACATCAACAGCCGCCTCAATGAGTCGCTGCAGGGAATGCCGGTCATTCAGGCCATGGTGCAGGAGCGCCACTTTGCCAATGCTTTTGCCGAGGTGAACCAGCAGCACTGGTCGGCGCGCCTCAAGAGCCTCAAGATCAACGGCATACTGCTGCGCCCCCTTATCGACCTCTTCTACATGATGGTGTTGATCGGCCTGTTGGCCCTGTTTGCCCGCGAGGGCTTGAGTGCCGGTGGGGCCATCCAGGTGGGGGTACTCTATGCCTTCATCAGCTATCTGGGACGGATGATAGAGCCGCTCATCGAGATGACCAACCAGCTCAACCAGCTGCAACAGGCCATGGTGGCCGGGGAGCGGGTATTTGCCCTGCTCGACGAGTCGCGGGAGAGCACGGATGGCGAGACCCAGTCCCTGCAGGGGCGGGTCAGCTTTGACCAGGTGAGCTTCTCCTACGATGGCCAGCAACAGGTGCTGCGGGAGGTGAGCTTTGCCGCTCGCCCTGGCCAGATGCTGGCGCTGGTGGGTCACACCGGCAGTGGCAAGTCCACCATCATCAGCCTGTTGATGGGGTTTTATCCGCTGGATCAGGGCACCATCCGCTTCGATGATCATCCCATGGCTGAACTGTCGCTGGCGGCGGTGCGCCGCAGCATAGGTCTGGTGCAGCAGGATCCCTTTATCTTCGTTGGAACTTTGGCGGAAAACCTGCGGCTCGGCCGTGACGGCATCGATGAGGCACGGCTCTGGCAGGCATTGACCGAGGTGCAACTGGCGGATTTCGTGATGAGCCTGCCAGAGGGGATCAACACCCTGATGGAGGAGGGGGGCAAGAACCTCTCCGCCGGTCAGCGGCAGTTGCTCTCCTTCGCCCGTGCCCTGGTGGGGGATCCGCGCATCCTCATCCTGGATGAAGCCACCGCCAGCGTGGATTCCCAGACCGAGCTGGCGCTCTCCACGGCGCTGGCAGCAGCCCGCCGTGGCCGCACCACCATCGCCATCGCTCACCGGCTCTCGACCATAGTCGATGCCGACGAGATCCTGCTGCTTTCCCGCGGTCAGGTAAATGAGCGGGGCACCCACGGTGAGCTGATGACGCAGGGAGGACACTACGCCCAGCTGTTCGAGATGCAGAGTCAGGGGGCCTGGCTGGAAGAGAAACGGGCCTGATCGCAAGGCCCGTTGTAAAAAAGAGAGGGAGCCCGAGGGCTCCCTCTCTTTTTTTGTGTTCACCGACAAGCAGCAGAAGCGTGATCGGCAACCTTGTAGAGCAGGGTGGTTGCGTGGCAACATGCTGTTTACATTAACTCATCGGATCAGTTTGCATATGGACCTGCAACGTTTCAAAGCCAATCTGGCGCTCCGGCTGTTTGCCTGGCGCTACATTCCCGTTATCGGCTTTTGTGCCCCCGTGATCGAACGGATGGATGCGAAGGCACTGCGCATTCGCATTCCCCTTGGCTGGCGTACTCGCAACCATCTGGGCAGCATGTATTTCGGCGCCCTGGCAACCGGTGCCGATCTGGTGGGGGGATTGCTGGTAATGGAGAAGGGACGGACAAGGGGCAAGAAGGTGCATTTTGCTTTTAAAGATGTGCAGGGGGAGTTTCTGAAGCGGCCCGAGGCGGATGTACAGTTTGATTGCGCCGCCGGGGAAGAGATAGATGCCATGATCGACGAATCATTGGCGACGGGGCAGAGAGTCAATCGTCCCATCCAGGTGGTGGCGACTTGCCCGTCACTGAATGGGGATGAGGCGATGGCGCGCTTTGTGCTGACCTTGTCGATCAAGGCCAGCTAGTCAGCAACCGGCTCACTTGCACCTCCAGGCAGAAGGGAAGCGGCCGGTCTTCTGGCTCGGTTCCGCTTGCATCACGACTGTCATGTCGCGGATGCAAGCTACTGGCTAGGCCACTTTTCTGATCTGCTGGTAGTGCTTGCGGGGATCAGAGGATCTCAGGGCTCACGCCCTCTTTCACCACGACTTTCATGCCGTTGAAGTTGACCACTTGCTCGGCCACTATCTTGCAGCGTTTGCGGGTCTCGACCTGACCGTCCACTTCCACCAGACCGTCGGCGACGAGCGCCTTGGCCGCGCCGCCACAATCGGCCCAACCCTGATGCTTGATAAGGTCACACAAGGCAACGAAGGGGTGGCCTTCGAGCAGAAACGTCTCCATGGGAAATCCTCTAGATGGATGAATGGTTGAAACAGCAGGGCGAGTATTTTAGGCAGTTCAGGCCAGCAATGAAAGGGCGGGGTAGAGAAGGCATCATAAAAGCAGCGTGACAGTGTGAACGACAAGCGTCAGCCCGGCGGGTGCCGGGCTGACTCAGGGAGTGCAAGTATTGAAGTCAGCCCACCTTCACCACGGCTTCTCCGGTCACGGCCAGAGCGCCGCCAGTGGCCAAGATGCGGG
Source organism: Aeromonas sp. D3 (assembly GCF_027705025.1). Taxonomy (NCBI): domain Bacteria; kingdom Pseudomonadati; phylum Pseudomonadota; class Gammaproteobacteria; order Aeromonadales; family Aeromonadaceae; genus Aeromonas; species Aeromonas sp. D3. The sequence continues at coordinate 13,995 of NZ_JAPDBE010000031.1, forward strand.
TGGCCAGGGTGATGATGGGCTTGTCACTGCGCATGGCGATGATCTCCACCTCGGCCGTCACCTCATCTCCCACAAATACCGGCTGCTTGAAGGAGAGGCTCTGCCCCAGATAGACGGCGCCCTTGCCCGGTAACTGCTGGCCCAGCAGCCCGGAGAAGAGGCTGGCCAGCAGCATGCCGTGCACTATGGGACGCTCGAATGGCGTGGTGGCGGCAAAAGCCGAGTCCAGGTGCAGGGGATTGAAATCCTCCGACAAGCCGGCGAAGGCCTCGACTTCGGCTGTGCCGAACCGTTTGGTCAGGCTGGCTTTTTGCCCAATTTCAAGGGGGAGTGTGTTCATGCGGGCTCCTCCTCCGGGGTGTTGGCAAAGACAGGGTTGAGCCGCACCTTGACGTAACCGCCGGGGGCCGCCTCCAGTCCCTCGCTCGGGATGCGGGCGGGTACGGATGTTGCCTTCTCTTCGCGCCCCTTGATGAAGGCCGCCATCTCGGGCCACCAGGAGCCGCTTTGATGGGTTGCCTGCTCAAGCCAGGCGTCCGGGGTGTCACTGTCGGCATTGCTGTGCCAGAAGCCGTACTTGTTGGCCGCTGGCGGGTTGATGATGCCGGCAATGTGGCCCGATTCAGCCAGGATGAAGCGCTGCTCGCCGCCAAACAGCTTCATGCCCTGCCAGGTGCCCTGCCAGAGGGCGATGTGATCGTCCATGGCCGAGACCAGCAGCACAGGGGTCTTCACCTTGGCCAGGTCGATGCGGGTATTGCGGATCTTGAGCTCCCCCTTCACCAGCTGGTTCTCCAGATAGAGACGGCGCAGCAGACTGTTGTGGGTCTTGCCCGCCACATTGGTGCTGTCGCTGTTCCAGTGCAGCAGATCGAACGCCACCGGGCTCTGGCCCTTGAGGTAGCTGTCGATGTAGTAATTCCAGTAGAGGCTGTTTTCCCGCAGCAGGCTGAAGGAGACCGCCAGCTGGCGTCCATCCATGATGCCCTTGGCCTCATTCTGGGCCTCCAGCGCCGCTATGATGGGCTCGTGGATGAAGATGCCAAGCTCCCCCGGTTGGGAGAAATCGAGCAGTGTGGTGAACAGGGTGGCGGAGCGCACCCGCTGTTTCTGGCGCCGTGCCGCCAGCCAGCCCATGGCGAGCGACAGGGCGGTACCGCCAATGCAGTAACCGATGCCGTGCACCTCACGCTCGCCGGTGGCCGCTTCCACGCCATCCAGCGCGGCGATCACGCCATCGACCACATAGTCGTCGAGATCGACATTGGCCTGCTCCACCCCCGGGTTGCGCCAGGAGATCATGAATACCGTCTGGCCCTGGGCGACCAGCCAGGCGACCAGAGAGTTCTGGGGCCGCATGTCCATGATGTAGTACTTGTTGATGAAGGGCGGCACTATCAGCACCGGCGTCCTGGCCACGGTTTCCGTGGTCGGGCTGTACTGGATAAGCTCGTAGAGCTCGGTGCGTTGCACCACCCGGCCCGGCGTCAAGGCCAGATCCCGCCCCAGTTCGAAGGCGGACTCATCGGTCAGGCGGATGTTGAGCTGATCGGCGCTGCGCTCCAGATCCTCGGCTAGCAGGGCCAGTCCGCGCACCAGATTCTGGCCGTCGGATTCCAGGGTGAGCCTGAGCAGCTCGGGGTTGGTGGCCAGAAAGTTGCTGGGCGCCATGGCATTGAGATATTGACGGGTAAAAAAGCGCAGCCGCTCCCGGCTCTTCTGGGGCACCCCTTCCAGCGCATCTACCGAGGCCAGCAGGTGCCTGGCGGTCAGCAGATAGGATTGCTTGAGGTAGTCATAAAGGGGCTGGTCACGCCAGGCGTCGTCCTTGAAGCGGCGATCGCTGCGCTCGGGCGTGATCACCGGCTCGCTCTCCTGGCCTGCGCTTTTGAGCAGGGTGTGCTGCATCAGCTTGAGCTGATCCTGCCACCAGTTCATCTGGGCATTGATCAGTTGCCAGGGTTGCTGAGTGCCCTGTTCCAGTACCTGGCCCAGATCGTCCAGATTGGTCTGCAACAGCGCCTGCGCCGTGCGCTCCGTCTGTGCCTTGGCCATGTCCAGCAACTTGTCGTTATAGTGGGCCAGGGCCTCGAACAGCGGGCCGTAAGATGATTGGCTCATGTTCTCTCCTTCACCCACACCCGTGACAGGGCGAGCCTGTCGTGTCGGGTCATGGGGAGATGTGGCTGCCCGCATTGGGCAGCCAGGGGGATATCAGGCCTTGCCCGTGCTCTTTTTGATGCCGTCGGCCGCCAGGGTATCCAGCTCTTCCTTGAACTGCAGACCCAGCGCATTGAGCTTCTGGATGTCATCCAGCATCTGGCGGGATAGCTGGCTGGCGGTTTCCAGCTGCACAGTGCCGAGGGCCGCCAGGCTCTGGGCATCCTGCACCTTGCCAACCGCCTGCAACTGGCTCAATCCCAGTTCGGCATAGGCATTGGCGGAAGCCAGCTGCAACCGGGTCAGTTGTTCAATATTGCTGGCCAGCAGCTGGTTGTAACGGGTGAGGGGGGCAGCAAAGCCTTGCATCTGCTCGGTAAAGGTCTTGATTACGTCCATATTCATCGCGCGTCTCCGTGGTTGACAGCAGGGTATTGCAAAAGGCCGACAGGCCCATTCTTTGGTTACATCCGTTCGACTACATCCTGAAGTCGTTGCGTGTCGTTTGCTCTGTTCAAACGCACGTTTGATCATTGTGTTACCAAATGAGGCTTGATGTAAATAATATAAATGTTAATTTTTGCTTAAATTTTGATTCTGGTCTGGCCAGGTGGCCGAGTGAATTCAGACGGGGAATGACGCAGCCACGCCTGCCCGGTCTCGTTCCTTCCTGCCAGTACTGATAGGCTGGCGCCACTCTCTGACCGTCAAGGAAAGCCCCGATGAAACCTGCCCACCTCTTGCTTGCCTGTGGTTCTTTAGCCCTGAGCGCTGTCTCCCATGCCAGCACCCCGATTCAGGTCTCGCTGCCCGGTGTCAATCTGCCTGCCTCCCATCAGGTCGAAGGCGCCAGAGCCTCCTTTCTCTATGGCCGCACTGGTCAGGTAAAAGGGATAGATCTGCCCATCTTGGCCCTCTCCGATGTGGATCAGTTCAGCGGCCTGCAGCTTGGCGTCTTCCTCGGTGCCGGACGGGTGCGCCATCAGTTCAATGGGGTGGCCATCAATGCCGTCAACTGGCACGAGGGACAGGACAAGGGGGTAAACCTTGGCTTCGTCAACCTGACCAACAATGTGCAGGGCCTGAACTGGGGCGCCGTCAACATCGCCAAGGGCAATGCTCTGGCCAACGTCGGCTTCGTCAACTATGCCGAACGCACCACCTTCCAGTTGGGTTTCATCAATGCCACCAAGCATCTGGACGGGCTGCAGATCGGTCTGGCCAACTACGCCGAGAACGGTATTTTCCCCATACTGCCGCTGATCAATTTCAAGAAATCTTTCTAAGGCCGGCTCCCAGCCTTGCTTTAGGGGCTGCAGCCATTACCCTGTGCTCCATTGATAGCGCGCAGAGGTGACACGGGCATGACAATGGAACACATGGACGCCATCGGTATCGGCTGGGATGTGAGAGGCTGGCAGGGCAATGCCCAGGCTGTGGCCGTGGTGGGCTGGCAGGCACGCGAGCAGCGCCTGCACTGGTTTGGGGTGTCGCCCCTGTTCCGGTTGAGCTCGCGGGTGGCGCCGGATCTGGATGCCCTGCTGCGCCCGGCGCTGCAGGACGAGATGAACCTGATGCAGGTGCTGGCTTGCCCGCAGCTGGCGTTGGGTATCGATGCGCCGCTCGCCTTTCCACGTGCCCTGGGCGATCTGCTGGCGGGGAGGGCGACCGAGTGCGCCGTGCCCCAGCGCGAAATTGACAACCCTTATGCCTATCGTGATTGCGAGCGCTGGCTGCACCGGCAATATGGCAAGAAGCCCCTCTCCGCGACCTTCGACCGGCTCGGCAACAACGCCACGCTGGCGCTCTCCATGCTACCCCGGCTGGGGGATCTGCAACTCGTACCCAAGCTGCAGTATCAGGCCGATCGCGCCGTGCTGGAGGTCTATCCCGCTTTGGCCAAAGTGGGTGGCAAGGCATCCGCTGTCAGGGCCGAGCTGCAACCCCATCTGCCTGCAGAGTTGGCGACGGGCACGGATCGCTACGACGCCGCCATCTGCGCCCTGATGGCGCTGCAATACGCCGCCAAGGGGACTGTGTCTCTGCTGCCACCCCTGATACAAGCGCCCGCCGACATGGTACTGGATGAAGGCTGGGTCTATCACTTCGCGCGCCCTTGAAAGCAGGGCCGGGTACTGACCTCTCGGCCTTGTTCTGCTCCTTTTCTGCAGGGTGTTATACAGGGTGCCCAGGTTTTTCTTTGCTTTCCTCAGTGCCATCACGCAGCCAGACCAGATGCTGATTTATTGCTCTCATATGCCATCAAGCAAAAGCATGGGATCACCCTGTGAAACTCGGTCAAGCCAGGGGGAGCCGCCCCTGGTCTGGCAGGGCTAAAACGGCACTGACAGGGCATGGGGTGGGATTGTGATGACAAATTCACCGTTTGATGGTGATTTTCGGGGCTAAATAGCGGTTTGTGCCGCACAAAAGTAGAAGTGCAATCTCCTCATCCGATATATTGCGCCTTTCCCTGATCTTCTCTGCGGTGATGTCGATGAAACGCATTCTCTCTATCCAGTCCCACGTGGTGTTTGGCTGTGCCGGTAACAGTGCCGCCGTGTTTCCCATGCGCCGTCTCGGCATGGAGGTGTGGCCCGTCAACACGGTGCAGTTCTCCAACCACACCCAGTACGTGGCGGGCTGGCAGGGGATGGCGATGCCTGCCGGTCATATCAGCGCCCTGGTAAAGGGGTTGAGTGATATCGAGGTGCTGGGCCAGTGTGACGCAGTGTTGAGCGGTTATCTCGGCTCGGCCGAGCAGGGGGACGAGATCCTGGTGGTGGTGGCCGCGGTCAAGGCCGCCAATCCCAATGCGATCTATTTCTGCGATCCCGTCATGGGGCATCCGGAGAAGGGGTGCATAGTCGCCCCGGGCGTCACCCGTTTTCTCACCGAGCAGGCGCTGCCGGTGGCCGACATCATGGCACCCAACCTGCTGGAGCTGGAAACACTGTGTGACACCCACCTGGCGGATCTGGCCCAGACCCGGGTGGCCGCCCATCAGCTGCTGGCCAAGGGGGTCAAGATGGTACTGGTCAAGCATCTGGGGCGTGCCGCACAGGAGTCGGGTCGTTTCGAGATGCTGCTGGCCACCCCCGAGGGCGACTATCTGATCGCCCGTCCGCTCTATGCGTTTGCCCGCCAACCAGTGGGGGTAGGGGATCTTATCAGTGCTCTGATGCTGGCCAATCTGCAGACCGGCTACGATGCCGTGACTGCCTTTGAGCGAACCAATGCGGCGGTGGACACTGTGATGCTGCACACCTGGCAGGCAGAGGCTTACGAACTGCAACTGATTTCAGCTCAGGATGCGTTTGCCGAGCCAGTGATCAAGGTGCGCGCCGAGCGGTTGGCCTGATCATCCAGGTTTGCGAGCCGATGATCACACGGCAGGCAGGGCTGCCGTGTTCACTCCCCACGTGACTGCCTGACAGTGTTCCACTCCTTGATAGTGTTCCACTGTGGGGAAGGGGTCGTAGAAATGGTGCAGCAGTGCCTTCCATTGCTGGTACTGAGCGGAGCCGCGAAAGCCCTGAGTGTGGTCTTCGAGCCGCTGCCAGCTGACCAGCAACAGATAACGGTGAGGATCGGTCAGCGAGCGTTGCAACTGGTGCCCGGCGTACCCTGGCATGGCACTGATGATGGTCTGGGCTTGCCCAAAGGCCTGCTCGAAGGCGGCGGCCTGACCCGGGACAACCTGCAGATGGGCGACTTCCAATATCATGATGACTCCTTGTCTTGAGAGGGGAAGCGTCATTTCAGCAGTTCAGGCCACAACAGACAAGGCCAGCCGTCAGGCTGGCCTTGTTCCTGGGCGATCATCAAGGGGTTTTATCCCGGATCAATCCCGTGGATAACGGGCCCGATAGCGCTCGGCCATGGCGTTGGCCGCTATCATGGCGTTGTAAACATCCTGCTCGCTCACGGCCATCGGCATATTGACCATGGTGTCGAGGGGATCGCAGGCAAGCGCTGCCACCTTGCGCCACTCGCTCTCGATGAAACGGGTCAGCCCCATCTCCTGCAAGGTCATGGGCAGACCGGCAACCTGGATGATGCGCATTACCTCATCGACCTCGGCCTGGGGGGCGCGCTCCAGCACCAGCTGGGTCAGCAGACCGAATACCACCTTCTCCCCGTGCTGTGCACGGTGCAAGTCAGGTACTACCGACATGCCGTTGTTGACCGCATGGGCTGCCGCCAGACCACCGGCCTCGGCGCCGACGCCGCTCAGGTAGATGGTGGCTTCAATGATCTGCTCGAGCGCCGGTGTGGTGACATGATGGTGAATGGCATCCATCGCCATTTCTATGTTTTCCCCCAGCAGCTCATAGCAGAGCTTTGCCAGGCCAAGTCCGGTACGGGAGGGGCGCTTGCCCACCAGGTTGATGCCATCGGCCCGATAGCAGGCGCGGGCCTCGAAATAGGTGGCAAGGGCATCCCCCACGCCAGCGGCGAAGAAGCGGGCAGGGGCCGCCGCTATGATGGCGGTATCGGCGATCACCACGTCCGGGTTCTGGGGGAGGAACAGGTAGCGCTCGAACTCGCCCGCCTGATTGTAAATTACCGCCAGCGCGGTACAGGGCGCATCGGTGGAGGCAATGGTGGGGAACAGCACAACGGGACGGCGCAGGTAGAAGGCAACCGCCTTGGACACATCCAGGGTCTTGCCGCCGCCGATACCGACGATCACGTTGGCACCCTGCTGTTCGGCGAGATCGCAGAGGCGACGGATCTCGATATCGGTGCATTCGTAGTTGAACTTCTCGACCCGTCCTTTCAAGCCCGCTTGCAGCAGACCGGCCAGCGCCTCTTCGCGCACCCGCTCCAGGATGAACTCATCGCTGACGAGCAGGGCGTTGTCGCCAAAATCTTTCACATGATAATGGAGTTGAGGCAGAAGGTCGTGACCTATGATGAACTTTTTGGGGGAGGTGACGGTACGAGGCAGAATAGGCATGCAGGATTCCTCAAGGCAGTGAGTGACACCCGTTAGGTATGCAAACGGGTCTTCCTGCCACACCATACGCCTCGCTCGCCATCAGGTGAAGGGGTAATGGCGCAGGCTCCTTGTCAAAATTAATCAACTGGCGTTTTTGATTGTTTTTGCAAAGGGGCGTGCCCTGCTTGAACAAGCGCGCCACGCCGCAGCACAATACGCCCTCCGGGGAAAGAGTGGGCGCCTCATCAGAGCTGCTTGTAGAAGAAGAGGGTGGCGGCCAGGGTACCGTCGGCATTGCGGGCAAAGTCCGGGATCTGGCCAACTTCCTGATAACCGAGCTGGCGATAGAGGCTGGATACCACGTCGCCGACCCGGGTATCGAGCACCAGCAGGGTGCGTCCCTTATCTCGGGCGCCTTGCTCCATGGCTGCCATCAGGGCGCGGCCGACGCCCTTGCCACGGGCGTGGCTGTGCACCATCAGTTTTTCTACCTCGGCCCGGTGGCGGCCATTTGCCTTGGTGCAAAGCGCCAGTTGCAGGGCCCCGACCAGGTGGTGCTGCTCGAAGGCAACCCAAAGCCGACGCCTGCCCGCTGCCAGCTCAGTCTCGATCCCTTGCCAGTATCCCAGTCCCTGATCTTCTGTCAGTGGCGGCAAAAATCCCACCGAGGCGCCATTGGCCACGCTGTCTTGCAGCAGGGTGATGAGCGCAGGCTTGATGCCCAGGGTGGTATCAACCTCAACTATGTCCATCGAGAGTCCTTGTCAAACGTGGTCACGACAGCGGGTCTGGCCCGCTGCGGCTGAATGCACAGATACAATCCAGTGTCATCAGCATGACTGGTCAGACTCGCCTTTTCTGATGCCGATTTCAAGTCGGGCACCTCTGCAGGGTGCGCAGGATCACGCTTGTCCATCAGCCCCACCACGGGTTCATCAGCCGCACGTCTTAGCGGATAAGGTTTTGCTCTGCCAGCCAGGCGAACAGCAGGCGGGACACGGGGGAAATCTGTTCGAGGTGGCGGCTATCGAGCCAGCGCAGTTCGGCGATCTCGGCCGAGGCAACAGGTGTACCGCTGGCATCACCGGTGTAACAGCGCAATCGGACCTGCACGCCTTCAGGCTTGCCATCGGCCTGGGCGCTGAATTCGCAGGCAAGGCGCAAGGTGTCGGCTTGCAGGGTCACGCTCAGCTCCTCTTCGATTTCTCGCATCAGCGCCGCTTCATCGCTCTCTCCCGCCTCGCGTTTTCCGCCGGGAATGTAGTAGATGGCCTTGCCGTGGGAACGGGCGCAGAGTAGTTGCTGATCCTTGAAGGTCAGCCAGGCGAGTTTGTCGATCATGATTGTGTCCCGGTGGTTCAAATGGTCAGTAGAGAGCATTCACGTATTTTTCAGTCGGTTCCGGCAGCAGATCTTGTGGATGATCGCCACCAAATGTAGCCCATTTGCTTTTTCCCTTAAATGAGCTGTTGGCTATGCTCTTTTTGCTCAAGGTATCGTAGATAACTACCTGAATTTCAATTACATCCGGTTTTCCAGACCATTCTGTTGCCCGTTCCTCCCAATGTAGAATGACGGGTTTCACATAATATCTGAACTGAGTCGGCTCAATGTTGGTCAGGCAAGGATCTCCATGACAACTGGTCGTGATCTCGACTCTGTGAGCCTTCTTGGAAAATGCCGCATAAATTGCCTGGGCCGTCATTTGCCCCGAATTCTGATACTGCGTAGTTTCATATGACCCATCTTGGGGTTGCGAAATGAGTACCCCCTGACTGGCATCGAGTTTATTGGTCATCGTTTGTACATCGGCTTGTTGATAGGTCGAGCTGCAGCCGACAGCAAGCAAGGAAAAAAGGGCACCGAGATAGGGTTTCAAAATACATTCCTTTGTTTAATCAGTTGTTTTTTGATGTTTAGATAAAGCGTGATTTTTATACCAAAGTTAAAAATATAACTTATTGATTAAGCTCACATAACTCCTTATAGGATCGATATTCTCGCTGCTTCAAGCCCAGCTTTATCGCCAGATGCTCCAACTCGGCTCTATATTCCTCCAACCGATCTTCGTCATCGGTCATGATGGCCAGCTCGGCAAAGTCGCCGAGCCCGTCCAAGTGATCCAGCGTGACGTGGAAAGGGCCGACAAAGTAGATACTGCGCCGCTTGCTGATGGCCAGCACCTGCTGATAACCCAGGGTCTGCAGCATGCTCGCAGCCTTGTCGGCGTCCGTGATATTGACCGCCTCGCAGCGATCCCGCTCGGGCCCCTTGACGATCCAGAGCTTTATGCCGGAAGGCTGCATGGTACGGATCACCAGGCTCTTGCCCCCTGTGGCCAGGGTAGGTTCCGGTGTGTCGAAGTAGCTGTCCTGCTCCAGATTGTTTTCCAGCATGACTTCCGGATCCAGCGTCTTGAGCGTGGAGATGAAGGCGGGTCTGTCATCCAGTCGATATTTGAATTCGACTTCATAGCGGCCCTGAAAATGATCCTGTGACATTGAGGCTGTCCTTGTAAGCTGCTGCCGTGTGCTGGATGGCAGCCTACCAAAGTTGAAGGGTTGGCCCAAGGTGTCAGCCTTGCTGGAGATGGAAACGATCTGTTTCCCATCGGGCTCGTTTGCGCTTTGCGATTTTCCAGCAGAGCGCTTTTTTGCAGGCGTTGCTGATCGGCGGATTGCCTTTGTCAGTGATCCGGCTGGCCGCCAGTTTGTCAGCAAGAGAGGGAATGAAAAACGGGTGTTAACAGGTGGTGAGTCCCTGGTTAGAGAGTCGCCAATGGGCGCCAAAAAGTTCGCGCTGGCGCACAGGATGGGGCGCCCGGACTGGGCGGGAACAGGCCCCTGTGGTTTAATCCTTGCCACTTTCGCGGTAGCTGCTCCCGCTTGATGGGCCAGCTACCCCCGCTTTGGCAAGATGCAGGTGATCAGATGCAAGTGACAGCAGAGAGCAAATTTATCGGACTCGGGGTGGCGGGCAACTTCGCCGGCCACCTGGAGCAGGCTGGAGAAGCCTCGGATTTCGTGGCTGTGGTGGTGCGTGATACCACAGCGCCCAAGGCGCTGTTTCCCTTCTATGTGCCGGGTCACCCGGGTCAGCTCGGCGTCTTCCCCCTGAGCGAGAAGGCCATCTTGCTGCCAGAGGCTGCGGTCAGTGGTGACGAGAAGGTGCAGATCGAGCCGGAAGTCGCGCTCTGGTGCGAGCTGGAGTACGCAGGTACCCAGGTGGTGGCCATCCATCCTCGCGCCTTTGGGGCCTATAACGACTGCTCCATTCGTCGTCCCAATGCCAAGAAGATCAGCGAGAAGAAAAACTGGGGGGAAGAGAGCAAGGGGCTGGCAGCCAATCTGCTGCCACTCAGTGGTTTTACCGCGGGTTGCGAGCTTGATGACTATCGCATCGCCTGCTATCTGGAGCGCAATGGCGAGCTCCACGTTTACGGGGTAGACAGCGCCGCCGTTGATTACAGCTATTTTCATCAACAGCTGCTGGACTGGGCCATCGACAAGTTCAACCATCAGCAGGATGAGGGCCCGGCAGAGCATATTCAGGGGCTGCTGGCCCAGGCTGGGCACCCTTCACATGCACTGATCAGCATAGGCGCCACCCGTTATACCTCGTTTGGTGAGACCCACTTCCTCAAGCCCGGCGATACGTCCTGCGTACTGGTCTATCCGGCCAGCCGTTATAGCGAAAGTGATATCCGCGAGGCCATTCGCACCCGCCAGTTCGGGCCGGATGTGTCAGCTCTGCTGCAAGCGGTCAAAACCCGCTAATACCACCACCTTCCCCCGTGCTCGCGGGGGAAGGCTCGCCTTCTTGCCATTCCAATCCCGCCTTTTTTCGCTGTGCTTACATAACCTGATGATTTATTTTAACATTCAGCCTGTTTAGCAAGGGCGATAGAGGCACATCATGGTAGAACTCAAAACGATCGGGCTGTTTCTGGTCACGGCGGTGGCCGAAATCGTTGGCTGTTATCTGCCCTATCTCTGGCTGACACAGGGCCGAAGTGTCTGGCTGCTGCTGCCAGCGGGTTTGAGTCTGGTGCTGTTTGCCTGGCTGCTTTCACTGCATCCGACCGCTGCCGGCCGTGTCTATGCCGCCTATGGTGGCGTCTATATCTTTGTCGCCATCCTCTGGCTCTGGCTGGTGGACGGTATCAGACCCACACTCTGGGATCTGGTGGGTTCGCTGGTGGCCCTGCTCGGCATGGCCATCATCATGTTTGCACCAAGGCCCGCTTAGAGTCCGGGGTGATGCTGTATCGGGAACAAGATCAGGAGGATCCCCATGGTGGTGATCAGAACGTGCAATGAACAAGACGTAGCAGGTTTGCTGGCCCTTTATCGGGAGCTGAGGCCCCATGATCCGCCGCTGGTTGAAGCCGAGGCGACTCTTGCCGCCTTGCTGGCCCAATCCCATGTGCGGCTTATCGTCGCCGAGGTGGAGGGTCAGGTTGCCGCCACCTGCCAGTTGGGGGTGATCCCCACCCTCACCAACGGTGGCAGGCCGTTTGGCATCATAGAACACGTGATCACGGCGGCCCGGTTTCGGCGCCAGGGGCTGAGCCAGAAAGTGCTCGAACAGGCGCTGGCCATCGCCTGGCAACAGGATTGCTACAAGGTGATGCTGCTGTCGGGGGAGGGGCGTGAGGCGGCCCACCGCCTGTATGAAAAGCTGGGTTTCAAGGCCGGCATCGAGAAGGGATTCGTCATCAAGCAAGTGGATGCCAAAGGCACAGCCGAGCCTCTTTGGTAAGGCTGTTCGCGCCACACAACAGAGTCATATTATGAAGATTGAACAAGCAAAGACGCGGGATCACTCAACCCTGATCAGCCTCTGGGAAGCCTCGGTGCGCGCCACTCATCACTTTCTGCCAGAGGAGGAGATTGATGTCCTCAAGCCGCTGATCCTTGAGCACTATTTCGCGGCCGTCGATCTGGTCTGTGCCAGGGATGAGGCCGCTGGCATCGTCGGTTTTTGCGGCGTGCTTGATGGCAATATCGAGATGCTGTTTATCGCACCCGAGGCAAGAGGCTGCGGTGTTGGCCGCCAGCTGGTGGCCCATGCCATCGACAGGCAAGGGGCGGCCCGGGTGGATGTCAACGAGCAGAATGCGCAGGCGCTCGGCTTCTACCAGCGCATGGGGTTCGTCGTGACGGGGCGCTCGCCACTGGATGGCCAGGGCAAACCCTATCCACTGCTGCATATGGTGCTGGCGGATTTCGAAAAGGTGTGATCTATCCCGCCAATAAAAAACCGCCGAGGCGGTTTTTTATTTTTCAGTGCGGGCAGCTCATGTCCGGCCTTACTCCTCGTTGGAGTTGTCCTGATAGCTGTCGCGCTGGGCCCGGGGCAGGCGGCGCATCGGGGTGAGCCCTGCGTCCACGCCACCGCGATCCTTCTGGCGCGCCGGCGCCGGTTGCTTGCTGCCATCGGCTTTGGGCTTTCCCCTGCCTTTGGCGGGCGCCTTGGCATTGTGCTTGGCGTTGGCATGGCCGCGATCCCGCGGCGGGTTTTGTACCGGCTTGCTGCCCGGCAGGGTCTGGCGAGTCGGTTTGCCACTCGGCTCATAACCGGCCAGGATCTCGCTCGGTATGCTGAGGCCGATCAGGGACTCGATGGCCTTGAGTTGATCCTGTTCATCCTGGCTGACCAGGGAGATGGCTTCGCCGCCACGACCGGCACGGCCGGTACGACCGATGCGGTGGATATAATCCTCGGCCACTTGCGGCAGCTCGAAGTTGATCACATGGGGCAGCTGATCGATATCGAGACCACGGGCGGCGATGTCGGTGGCGACCAGCACCCGTACCTTGCCTTCCCGAAAATCCGCCAGCGCCCGGTTGCGGGCACCCTGGCTCTTGTCACCGTGGATGGCGACGGTATTGAGGCCGTCTTTTTCCATCTGGTGGGCGAGACGGTCGGCGATCTGCTTGGTGCGCACGAACACCAGCACCCGTTGCCAGTTATTGCGGCCGATCATGTGGGAGAGCAGCTCGCGCTTGCGCTCGCGGTCGACCTTGATGATGCGCTGGTTGACCTGCTCGGCGGTGCTGTTGCTCGGGCTCACCTCGATCAGGGTTGGGCTCTTCAGCAGATCGTCGGCCAGCTCCTTGATCTCGTTGGAGAAGGTGGCGGAGAACAGCAGGGTCTGCCGCTCTTCCGGCAGCGCCTTCATGATGCGGCGAATGTCGGTGATGAAACCCATGTCGAGCATGCGATCCGCCTCATCCAGCACCAGCACTTCCAGCTCGGTCAGGGTGAGGGCGCGCTGGGTCAGCAGATCCAGCAGGCGGCCCGGGGTTGCGACCAGGATGTCGACGCCGAGCTTGATGGCCTCCAGGTTGGGCTTGATGCTGACGCCGCCATAGGCGATCAGGGTGCGAAACGGCAGGTGATGGGCGTACTTGATGATGCTTTCGCCCACCTGGGCGGCCAGTTCACGGGTCGGGGTCAGCACCAGGGCGCGTACCTGACGACGGCCACCACGGCCATGGTTGGCCATCAGACGGTGCAACATGGGCAGGGTGAAACCGGCCGTTTTACCTGTGCCTGTCTGGGCGCCGCCCAGCACATCCTGGCCTGCCAGCACAGCCGGAATGGCTTGCTGCTGGATGGGGGTTGGCTGTTCGTAACCCAATTCCTTGACGGCCCGCAGAATGTGCGGTGACAGACCCAGTTCGTTAAATGACATGTTCGAGAGAGACTCCTGAGGTGAGCCTTGGGCTCAACGAGTGACAGACAGGCGCTAACGCCTGGCCTGTCACAACATAAGACGCAGCGGACCACCTGGGCAGCCAGCCACGACATAGAAAAGATAATGGGGGCGTAATATAGCAGATGTGCGGCCTGCACGCAGCAGCCGTGTCACTTGCCCGGGCCGCTGCGTGGGTCTGGTCCCGTGGCGAGGCTCAGAGCAGTGCGCTTATCTCGTCCAGCAGGCTCTCTGGCTTGGTCTGGGGGGCGAAGCGCTCCACCACCTCGCCGTCGCGGTTGATGAGGAACTTGGTGAAGTTCCATTTGATGTTTTCCAGCCCAAGCAGCCCGGGCTTTTGCTGTTTGAGCCAGCGATAGAAGGGGTGGGCGTGCTCGCCGTTGACTTCGCACTTGGCCATGATGGGGAAGCTGACCGGATAATCCAGCGAGCAGAAGCGGGCGATTTCGTCCGCATCCCCCGGCTCCTGATGGCCGAACTGATCGCAGGGGAAGCCCAAGATCACCAGCCCTTTGGGACCCAGCTGCTGGTAGAGCGCCTCCAGCCCCGTGTATTGGGGGGTAAAACCACAGCGGCTGGCCACGTTGACCACCAGAATGACCTGACCTTGCAGGGCGGTGAGAGAGAATTCGGTACCATCGAGGCGTTGCAGGGGAAGATCGGGCAGAGACATGGTGCACTCCAGAGAGGATGGGGCCCATTCAGGGCAGTGGTTATGCACGTTAACGGGCCCGGGATCCCGAGGCAAGCAGCAAGTGCCGGGTTTGTCTCCCCTCATGCATCCTTTTGTCGAGCCAGATCACAGGGCGGCGAGGCCGGTACGATAAAGGGCGCCTTCTGTGGCGGGATAGCGTATTGATGGTGGGACTTCTCAGGAGAAGCAAACTGGTTTGTGCTCAGGCCAGGAAGTCGCTAAAAAGCGCCCTCTCTCCACTTATTGCGAGCCAATCTTGGACTATCAAGCCGTCATGGATGCCATTTACACCCGGGGATGGGTGATTGTGGATGAGTTTTTAACTGCCGTTGAGGTGGATGCCCTCAAAGCCTGTCTGCCCCATGCGTGGCATCCGGCCGGGATTGGACGGGAAAGTCTGCATCAGGGCAATCCCGATATTCGCCGTGATCAGATCCACTGGCTGGAGCCTTCCTTGGGGGCGCCAGTGGCGGACTATCTCGGTCGCATGGAGTCCCTGCGCCTCGCCGCCAACCGCATGCTGATGCTGGGGCTGTTCGATTACGAGGCCCACTTTGCCCGTTATCGCAGCGGGGATTTTTATGCCACCCATCGCGATGCCTTCGCCGGTCGGTCGAACCGCCGTCTCACCTCGGTTTTTTACCTCAACAACGACTGGCAACCTGAGGCGGGCGGTGTGCTCAGGGTCTATGACAACGACGAGCAGCTCTTGATGGATGTCTCTCCCAAGGGAGGGCGGCTGGTATTGTTCCTGTCGGAGGAGTTCCCCCACGAGGTACTGCCCGCCAATCGTGAGCGTTACAGCATAGCCGGCTGGTTTCGGGTCAATGGCAACGGCATGGGGCGTGTGGATCCGCCGCGCTGAGCCCTTTTCATCCCGTTTTTGACACAAGAGGGGATTTTTACGGGCCGTGGCTGCCTGATGGTGCCCCCATCAGCTGACAAGGCTTTATTTCCCTTGCTACACTGGCTCGCACTTATGTTCGTATCTGGCTTCGTCCATTTTTAGTGCGGTTGGATTATCACATTGTCATGACGAAGCCGCTTCTCCCAAGGGATCACATCTAATGAAGAACATGCATGTCTTGCTGCTGTGCGGCGGCGGCGGCGCCGAGCACGAAGTTTCTCTGCGCAGCGCCAATTTCCTTGAGCAACAACTCGGTTTGGTGCCCGGCGTCGAAGTGACCCGGGTCGAGATGTTTGCCGACCGCTGGCTCTCTGCCGACGGCCGCGAGTGCAAGCTGGGGCTGGACAAGCTGCTCTCGTTTGACAGCGTGGCCCGTCCGGTGGACTACGTGGTGCCCTGCATCCACGGCTACCCGGGTGAGACCGGCGATCTGCAATCCTTCCTCGAGCTGGCGGGCCTGCCTTATCTCGGTTGCGATGCCGAGGCGAGCAAGATCTGCTTCAACAAGATCAGCACCAAGCTGTGGCTCTCCGCCATCGGCATTCCCAACACCCCCTATCTGTTCCTGACCGAACAGAACGACGCCGCCCTGACCGAGGCAAAATCCGCCCTGGCCAAGTGGGGCAAGGTGTTTATCAAGGCCGCTTCCCAGGGCTCGTCCGTGGGCTGCTACTCCGCCAGCAACGAAGCCGACCTGGTGCAGGGGATCAAGGATGCCTTCGGTTACTCCGAGCAGGTGTTGATCGAAAAAGCGGTCAAGCCGCGCGAGCTGGAAGTAGCTGTCTACCAGTACGGTGACGAGCTCATTGCCACCTATCCTGGCGAGATCTGCGTGCCGCAGGACAAGTTCTACACCTATGAAGAGAAGTACAGCAGCGCCAGCCACACGGCGACCAGCCTCAAGGCCGAAGGCCTGACCCAGGCGCAGGAAGATGCAATCCACGAGTATGCCCTCAAGGCGTTCCGTCAGCTGAAACTGACCCACCTGTCGCGCATCGACTTCTTCCTGACGGAAGATGGCGAGATCTTGCTGAACGAAATCAATACCTTCCCCGGCATGACTTCCATCTCCATGTTCCCGAAACTGCTGGAGCATCACGGTCACAGCTTTGCTCACTACCTCGAGCAGATCCTGCGCAAACCCGCCTGATGGTTTGCCAGCAACAACAGAGGGGCCCACGGGCCCCTCTGTTGTTTGCAGCTTGTCCAGATCACATGGGAGCAGGGGTGAACAGCCAGATATGCGCCCCTTGTGGATCGGCAATCAGGGCCATGCGCCCGACTTCCGGGATATTCAGGGCCGGCACCACCACGGATCCTCCATGCTGGCTGACCTTGGCCACCCTGGCGTCCACGTCATCCACCGCTATGTAGGTTGCCCAGTGCGGCGGGACACCGGCCATATCGGGATTGTCACGGGTCGTCTGTACCCCGGCTACAGGTCTGCCTTTGACGACCAGCATGGGGTAGTTGCCTCCCTCCATGGCCATGGTCTGGCTCTCCCAGCCGAGCACTTCCGTGTAAAAGCGGATCCCGGCCTCGGCGTCCGGAACATAGAGCTCGTGCCAGGTGAAGGCAGAGCCTTGCGCCAGGGCATGTTCTCTTGCCATATCTTGTTCTGCCATCGTCTTCCTCCTGTGTCCCATGCGTGGGCGCATGGGTTGACGACCAAGTATAGAGAGGCGTGGCACCCCGGCTTGCCCCGGATGGGGGGCCTTGCTGCGCGGCGGACGGCTCGTTACAATCTGCCCCCCTTTTTTCCCGCAATGTGCACCGCCAGAGCCGCGCCCCCATGAAGCCAATCCCAGATCACGCCGTCAATCGCCTGCGCGTATGGCGCAAGAGCATCTCCACCCGTCCTTTTCTCGCCCGTGGTGGCACTGTGCCCCGCTGCGAGGCATGCCAGTTGCGCTCTGACTGGTGCGCCTGTGAATGGCGGCCAGAGCTCAAGGCCGAGGCCGGCTTCTGCCTGCTGATGTATGACAGCGAGCCCATGAAGCCCTCCAACACGGGGCGCCTCATCGCCGACGTTCTGCCGGATACCACCTGGGCCTTTCTCTGGAAGCGTACCCAGCCCCATCCTGAGTTGCTGGCACTGCTGGCCGATCCCGTCTGGCAGCCCTACGTGGTGTTTCCCGCGTGCGAGAAAAACCCGGCGCGCGTGACCGAACAGGTCATGCTCGCCCCCGGCAAGAAGCCGCTCTTTATCCTGCTGGATGGCACCTGGCCCGAGGCACGCAAGATGTTCAACATGAGCCCCTATCTGGATGGTTTTCCCGTGCTGGCGGTCAAGCCGGATGCACTCTCCACCTATGGCATGCGGGTCGCCAATTGCGACGAGCACCTCTGTACCGCGGAAGTGGCGGCCTGTGTGCTGGAGGTGGCCGGTCAGCTGCAAGCCGGACAGGCGCTGCAGCTCTGGTTCAATCTGTTCAGCCGCCGCTACATGGCGGGCCGTGTCAGCCGGGCGCCCGGTGAGGATGAAGTGCAACTGCAGCAGGCGTTGGCTGCGATAAAGGCCAGCGCACCGGCTGAGGCGCTGACTGATAGCGCCGCCTAATGGCGGGGAAGGGGAAAACAGGGCGAGATGAATAAGACTGATGAAAATATAGAATCAATTGGCTGCCACTGTTTCGTTAGCCTCATGAACCCATGGCCTTTAGGATAGCGGCCAAGTCAGCATGTCCGGCTTGTTTACACAGCAAATTCAACAAGGGGCCCCTCTTTTGCGGGCGACCCTGTCTCGCGAGGTCTATGGATGGAATTGGAACTGTTTACCCTGCTCGCCCTGTTCGGGGTGGCGCTGATTGCCGGCTTTATCGATGCCATTGCCGGCGGCGGTGGCCTCTTGACCGTCCCCGCCCTGCTGGCGACCGGCATGCCGCCGGCGCTGGTACTGGGCACCAATAAACTGCAGAGCAGTTTTGGCTCCTTCTCCGCCACCTGGTTTTATGCCCGCAAGGGGCTGCTGGAGTGGGCCATGATCTGGCCCGCGGTGATCTGCACCTTTATCGGTGCCGCCATCGGCACCCTGGCGGTGCAGACCATAGACGCCGCCATTCTGGAACGGCTCTTGCCCTTCCTGCTGATGGCGTTTGCCTGCTACTTCTTTTTTTCCCCCAGAGTGAGCGATGCAGAGAGCGCACGCCGCCTGACGCCCATGGTGTTTGCGCTGCTGGTGGGGGGCGGAGTAGGCTTTTATGACGGCTTCTTCGGCCCGGGCACAGGGTCGTTTTTTGCCATCGGCTTCGTGGCGCTGGCGGGTTTTGGCATGGCGCGGGCCACAGCACACACCAAGCTCCTGAACTTAACCTCCAACCTTGCCTCCCTGCTGTTTTTTGCCCTGGGTGGCAAGGTGGTGTGGAGCGTTGGTTTCTGCATGGCGCTGGGGCAGTTTATCGGTGCCCGTGTTGGCTCCAGACTGGTGCTGAAGAAAGGGGTCAAGCTCATCAAGCCCCTGCTGGTGACCGTCTCTGTGCTGATGTCAGCCAAATTGATGTGGAGCCAGTATCCCGAGCTGTTTGCCTGGATCCAGTGAGACGGTAGGTCTGCTTATCAACCCGTGCTCTCTACTGTTTGCACGGGTTTATTGACTCGGCCCGCTGAAATGATGAAAGTGCCTGCGCAGCGCACTCACCAGCCGCGCAATGCGTTCCCGCTTCAGGCTGCTCTGGCGATAGACCAGATGCAAAGGGCGCCCCAGCCCAGGCAGGGGGCGCGCCGTTTCCCCCTGTTCTCCCACCAGTGCCAGCAGACCTGCTGGCAGCAACACAGGGCCTATGCCTGCCTTGGCGAGTTCTATCAGCGCCAGATAGGAGTCCAGCTCCATGGCGGGCACCAACCCCAATTGCGCCAGCGGCTCGCGCAGATAGCGGTTGGAGGGGTTCTCCAGATCCATGGTCAGGATCTTGCGCTGATCTGCCGAAGGCGCCTCATGCTGATCGTCTCCCACCAGATAGAAGGGCTCCTCCAGCAATAGCTCGGCTCCCAGGCCATGGCCGGGAGGCAGACGGCCGGCACAGATGCCGAGCAGGGCGTCGCCACTGCGCACCCGCGCCAGGATCACCGGGGTATGATGGGTGGAGAGGGCAATATGGGGATCGCGGCCCAGATAGTCGTGCATGAAGCGGGCGAGGTAGCCCGCCAGCAGGGTTTCGGAGCAGGCGATCGGCAGGGGAGTCAGATCGGTGAGGGTCTGGCTGTCGGCCAGCACCCCCTTCATCTCGGCGAGACTCGGTGCCACCCGGTCGAGCAGCTCCCGCGCCTGGGGGGTGAGCCGGATCTGGCGGCCATCCGGCTCGATCAGCTTCTTGCCAAGGCGCAGCTCCAGCTGACCAATACGCTTGCTCACCGCCGACTGGCTGATGTAGAGGCGACTGGCCACTTTGGCCATGGTGCCTTCGCTTGCCAGCAGACTGAGTGTCTCCAGCCCTTCCAGTAACATCCTGCCCCCTAGTGTTGCCATCACGCAGTTCGAATGGTGCTACCTTAGGGGCTGACGGCGTCAGGAGCAAGTGTCGTTCACCGCCTTGGCAGGCCGCCAGCGCCACTCCCGCACGGGCGGGGCGAAGATCACCAGATTGCCGAGAAAACTGATCACAACGCCCACCACTGAGACCGTCTGCCAGACAAACCCTTCATAAAACGTCGAGAGCGTGAGCGCTACCAGCGGGAACAGCACTGTGGCGTAGGAGGCCTTGCTGGCACCAATCCTGCCTACCAGCGTGAGGTAGGCAGTGAAGGCGATGACAGAGCCGAACAGGGCGAGATAGACCATGGCCGCCAGATAGTGACCGTCGGTAGGTATGGTCAGGGACTGGCCGAGCAGGGTGACCCAGCCCAGCAGCAATATAACCCCGTACACCATGCCCCAGGGCACCAGTTGCAGCACGTGATAGCCGTGGCGCTGGCCGCGGGCAGAGACCAGATTGCCCAGCGAGAAGCAGAGGGTGCCGCCACAGGCCAGCAGCAACCCCTTCCAGCCGTTTGCACCCAGTTGCGCATCCGCCAGCACGGGCCAGAACAGCAACAGTGTGCCCAACAATCCCAGCAAGGATCCTTGCAGCCAGCGCAAGTTGGGGCGTTTGCCCTCGAACAGCCAGAGATTGAGGCCGTTGAAGATGCTGGCACTGGCGAAGATCACCGCCGACAGGCCACTCGGTATGTAGAGGGTGGCGTGATAGAAGCAGAGAAAGTTGGTGGAAAAGAGCAGGGCACCGAGCAGGGCTGCGTAGCGCTGGCCCGCCCAGGGCAGGCGCGGGAAACGGCCGCTGACGGTGAGCAGTGCAAACAGTGCCAGCGCCGCCAGCAGGAAGCGATAGAGCACGGACACCTCGATGGGAATGGGGCCGATCTGCCAGGCGATGGCGATCCAGGTGCTGCCCCAGATAAGGACGGTGGCAAGATAGAGCAGGAGATTCATAACACATCCGGTGAAGTGGGAATGGCATGGACCACAGCATGGGGCGGGCAAGGCTGTGCTGGCTTGCACCATCTTGCGGTTATTTCAGCCGGGCCGCAGCCTTTGGCGGGCTGGCGCGGTAAGATGGCCGCAAGGCATGATGGGCGAGGCAGCAAGGTGCAACAGATAAGACAGGCGGGCGTATTCGATGCACTGGTCAGCACGGGAGCGCGGCTGGAAGACTCCTGCTGGCTGGAGCCGGGCCTTGGGGTGGCCAGCTGGCGCAACTGCTACGATCAGACCCGCTATCACAAGCCGGGTCACCATACCCTGAGCGTCTATTTGCAAGGGGGCGAGCAGACTGAGCGCCTCGATGGTCCCGGCGGCCATGGTGGCACCGGCAAGGTGTGCATCATGCCGGATCACCACAGATCCGAGTGGCTGGTGCGCGAAGAGTTCCGCTTTTTCCACCTCTACTTCACGCCGGCCCACCTCACCCGCATCGCCGAACAGGCCTGCGACAAGGAGGGGCGCCATCTGTTGCTGGAAGACAAGACCTTCATCGACGACCCGCAGGCGGCAGCACTGGTGCAGGCCCAGCTGATGAAACTGGAGTGGCAGCACGGCGTCGATCGCATGGCGCTTTCCCACGGCGCCTGGATGCTGATGCTGCACGCCTACCGCCACCATACCCGGGAGGCGCCGGGCCTGCCCGAGGTACGTGGCGGCCTGGCACCCGGTGTGATCCGGCGGGTACAGGAGTACCTGCAAGCCCATCTGGCCGAGCCGGTTACCCTGGCTGAGCTGGCACAGCAGGCGAGCCTCAGCGAATATCACTTCGCCCGCATGTTTGGCCAGAGCCTGGGGTGTCCGCCCCATCGCTATCTGCTTGGGCTGCGGCTCAAACGGGCCAAGCAGTTGCTGGCAGGGCCCGACTCCCTGGCCAGCATTGCCATCCTGTGCGGTTTCTCCTCCCAGGCGCATTTCGGCAATCGTTTTCGCGAGGCATTTGGCCTCACACCAGGACAGTGGCGTACACAATTGTCATCTTCTCGTCACAGATAACGCTGAGACTCTGGGCAAAAGAGGTGTACCATCTGCCACTTACCCATTGAAAGGAATGCCCATTGAATTATCGCAAACGCCAGACCCGTACTCGTCACCTTTGGTTCAGCCACTGGAATGCTCCCCAAGATCGCACCTGTATTCCCACCCCTCCCGAACCCGTAGTGCCTCACAGTTCCCGCTGAAAATCGATACGACCCGATAGGTTTTTTCCGGCAACTTTGCCACTATTGCGCCATCTGAATGGATTGGATATGGCTGCATGTTTCTGGAACGCATTGAAGTCAAAGGTTTTCGCGGGATAAATCGCCTCTCGCTCGGGCTGGATAACACCACGGTTCTCATCGGTGAGAACGCCTGGGGCAAATCCAGCCTGCTGCGCGCCCTCTGGTGTCTGTTGGGGCAGGATGCCGAACCCTATCAGTTCAGCAGCGATGATTTTCACCAACCGGAAGATCCCGAACTCGCACCCGCCCGTCATCTGCAACTGGTGCTCACCTTCAGTGAACACAGACCCCAGATGTGTCTGCACTCCCATCGCCTTGCCCGTCTTGGCGCCTCCTGGGTCAAGCACAAAGACAAATTCCACCGCATTCACTACCGTGCCAGTGCCGAATTGCAGGCCGATGGTTCCGTGCTCACCACCCATGATTTTCTCGACGGCATCGGCAAGAGCCTGCCCATCGACAATGCCCATGAACTGGTCTGCCTGCTGATCACCATGAACCCTGTGTTCCGGCTGCGGGATGCC
Organism: Aeromonas sp. D3; assembly: GCF_027705025.1. Classification (NCBI taxonomy): domain Bacteria; kingdom Pseudomonadati; phylum Pseudomonadota; class Gammaproteobacteria; order Aeromonadales; family Aeromonadaceae; genus Aeromonas; species Aeromonas sp. D3. Next base: position 36,639 of record NZ_JAPDBE010000031.1, read on the forward strand.
CGCACCGCACGCAACGGGGTCGAGATGTTGCAGTGGGGGGATTTGTCACAGAACCGGTTGAGCCAGCTCGCCGACAAGCTCATCGACGAACCCCAGCGCATCGGTGAGGCTGAGCTGAAAGAGGCGCTGCAGGCCGTGCGCCAGCTGATGGATCACTACTTCAACGCCCTTGCCCCCATGAAGCACAAGCCTCGCAGCCAGCGGGACATCGTCAATCGCCCCATGACACTGCGCAATCCCGGCAATCTGCAGACGCTGCTGCGCAATGCTGACAACCGGGCGCTGCAACTGGCGATGGCAGGCATGGCAGCCACCCTGCTCAACGCCCGTGGCAACCGCGAGCTGGAACAGGGGGCGCGGCCCATCATGATCCTGGAAGACCCCGAGAGTCGCCTGCACCCCACCATGATGGCGCTGGCCTGGGGGCTGCTGGAGCATCTGCCGGGCCAGAAGCTGCTGACCACCAATTCGGGCGACCTGCTCTCCTCCCTGCCTCTGAATCAGGTACGCCGTCTGGTGCGCCGCCAGCAGGACATCGTCTGTCATCAGCTGGGGGGCGAGCGTTACAGCAGCGATGATCTGCGCAAGATTGCCTTTCATGTGCGCATCAACCGCCCCATGTCGATGTTTGCCCGTTGCTGGCTGCTGGTGGAGGGGGAGACCGAGATCTGGCTGCTCTCCGAGCTGGCCCAGATCTGCGGTTACAGCCTGCGGGCGGAAGGGGTGCGCATCATCGAATTTGCCCAGTGCGGTCAGTCGCCCCTCATCAAGGTGGCGCGCGACTTTGGCATCGAGTGGCATCTGCTCACCGACGGTGACGAGGCGGGGATCAAATACGCCACCTCGGCCCGGGCGCTGCTCAAGGGGGAGCGGGAGCGAGACCGGCTGACCCAGTTGCCGGCGGCTGATATCGAGCACTACCTCTATCACAATGGCTTCGAGGCGGTTTTCAGGCGAGAGGCTGGGGTCGGTGGCCGTTCGACCCTCAATGCCGGGCGCATCATCAACAAGGCCATTCATCATCGCAGCAAGCCTGGCATGGCGCTGGCGGTGGTGGAGGAGGCTGAGCGCCTGGGGGGCGAGCAGATACCGCCTGTGATCCGGCAGATGTTTGCCAAGGTAGTGGCACTGGCGCGCGGTCAGGGCTGATGGTCTGTGCTGGCCGGCATCCAATGATGCCGGCCAAGTGTGGCCCCGCCTTGTCATCCCGATGGTGCTGAGCGTCAAATCCCTCGCAAGGCGCTTGCAGAGATTGGGGACGGGGATGGGTTTGGGTATACTCGGCCCCTTCTCTGGCGCCTCACAGGCGCATTCCGAATCTTTGCTGCTGGAGGCGTCATGTTCGTCCAACTCCCTTTTTGGCTTTTTCCCCTGACAGGTTTGATGGCGCTGGGGGCCCTCATTGCTCTCGGTATTGTGTTGTGGCGCGGTGATCTCTGCCCGGGCCAGCGCTCGCGGATCACGGCCCAGCTCTTCTCCATCTGGGTGATCACCGGGCTCTCACTGATGCTGGCGGTGGAGGCCAAGGTGGCGAGCTGGCTCGTCTGGAGCGGTGGCGCCGCCCTGATCCTGGGGATAGTGCTGTCCCTTGCCCAGTCACGGCTGGAGGGCAAGCGTGCCATCCCGTCCACCCTGCTCTGGCTGCCTGCCATGCCGCTGCTGGTCTATGGGGTCGGCTTGCTGCAGATCCAGGGCTGGCTGAGTGGCCTGCTGCAGATGACCTTGCTGGGGGCGGCCTTCGCACACCTGATGCTGCTGCGGGCCCGCCACCGTCTGCAGGCGTTCAATCTGTTGCTGCCACTGGCGGGACTGGTGGCTGCCATGCTGAGCCTGCTCTGGCTGGCCGTGCTGGTGGGCTGGCAGGGCAATGGTGCCGCGCTTGATGCCCTGATCCCCGGTGTGTTGACCCAGGCCATCTTGCTGATTGCAGCCCTGCTGCTCTGGTTCAGTCCCATCTACCTGCAAAAAGAGACGGCGCCCGTTGTGGTCTCCACCGCCCTGTGCGGTCTCGTCATTGCCCAGATAGCGGCGACCAGCGTGCTGCACCAGCTGACCTGATAGCGTACCGCACTGCATGAATAGAAAAGCCCACCCCGAGTCACTCAGGGTGGGCTTTTTGATGGTCGCAACAGTGCAATCCGGGCCTAGTAGAAGTCATCCGCCCCGCAGATAAAGAGGCAACTGCTGCGCGGCTGGGCCAGATACTCCCGGGTCAGCCCCTCCAGCGGCATGCCGAAGGTGCAGATGTCGTGGGGGGAGGGCAGGGCGGTATCCAGGATCCGGCGCCAGTAGCCACCCACCCCCTTGGGGGGGCTCGGCAGATTGAAGGTGAGCGGCTCCCAGTAGGCATTGAACAGCACATAGAGTGCCAGCTTGGTTTCGCTGGAGAGTGCCGACATGGCGATGGCGTGGGAGTGGGGGCTGAAGTCCGGCTGGGCGGCATTGACCCCGTGCCAGCAGATCTCGCTGTGACGCAGGATCTCGGTCAGCGACAGCGGCATGCTCTCCTGCTCCGGTCGCTGGAACAGGTGCTTGCGATACTGGATCAGCTCCTTCATGAAGCGGAACATCTCCTGCCCCATGACGCTGGGCTGCCAGTTCATCCAGCAGGTTTCGTTGTCCTGGCAGTAACCATTGTTGTTGCCATGCTGGGTGCGCAGCACCTCGTCCCCCATCAGCAGCATGGGGGAGCCCACCGACAACAGGGTGGCCACCATCATGTTCTTGGCCTGGCGTACCCGCAGGGCATTTATCTGGGGATCCTCGGTCGGCCCCTCCTGACCATGATTCCAGCTGAAGTTGTGATCGCACCCGTCCCGATTCTGCTCGCCGTTGGCGTCGTTGTGTTTGTGGTCATAACTGGCCCAGTCCCACAGGGTGAAACCGTCATGACAGGTGACGAAGTTGATGCTCTTCTCCGGGTCGGCGTGGTGATAGTGATAGATATCCGGGCTGCCGCACAGTCGCTCCACGAAGGGGGTGACGGCGTTGTCATCCCCACGCAGAAAGTGGCGCACGTCATCCCTGAACTGGCCGTTCCATTCACGCCAGCGCGCACCGGCCAGGCTGCCCACCTGATAAAGTCCACCCGCATCCCAGGCCTCGGCAATGAGCTTGATGTCGGCGATGCGGGGATCCGTGTCTATGGTGCGCAGGGTTGGTGCATTGGCCTGTGGCATGCCGGACTCGTCCCGCGACAAGATGGCGGCCAGATCGAATCGAAAGCCGTCCACGTGCATCTCCTGGCGCCAGAAGTGTAGGCTGTCCATGATCATGCGCAGCACCACGGGATGGGCACCGTTGAAGGTATTGCCGCAGCCCGAATAGTTGGTGTCCTTCTGATTGCTGTCGAGGATGTAGTAAGCCTCGTTGTCTATGCCGCGAAACGAGAAGATGGGGCCATCGTCGCCCCCTTCGGCCGTGTGGTTGTAAACCACGTCCAGGATCACCTCGATATTGGCTCTGTGCAGGGCCTTGACCATGTCCCTGAACTCGGTGAGCGGATCGCCACCACTGGCATATTGAGCATGGGGGGCAAAGAACGACATCGGGCTGTAGCCCCAGTAGTTGGATAGCCCCTTGGGGGCATCCTGGGGATCGAACTGGAACACCGGCAGCAGCTCGACGGCTGTGATGCCGAGGGATTGCAGATAGGGGATCTTCTCGATGAGGCCAAGATAGGTGCCGCGCAGGGCAGGCTCCACCCCCGAGCTCGGCGACTTGGTAAACCCCCCCAGATGCAGCTCGTAGATCACGGAGCGGGAGAGGGAGTGAGCGGGGAGCTTGTCCCCTTCCCAGTCATAGTCGCGGGTATCCACCACCCGGTTCTTGGCACACACAGCCAGGTTGCTGCCGGGACGGGCCGCAGCCCAGCGGTCGTAGGTCGGCCCCAGCTCAATGCTGCGACCATAGGGGTCCAGCAGTACCTTGTCCGCATCGAAGCGGGTACCGTAGTAGGGACGCCAGGGGCCCTGGATGCGATAGGCATAGCGCTGGCCCAGTGGAATGCCTTCGATATGGATGTGCCAGTAGTAAGCGGTGCGGTTGAGACGGGGGGAGAGCACTATCACCTCAGGGGTGTCATCATCGGCACGGGTGAAGAGCAGCAGTTCAACCCGACTGGCCAGGCGGGCCCAGATGGCAAAGTTGACGCCGTCGTTCTCGGGTGTGGCCCCCAATTGACGGCAATGACCGGCGGATATGCGCATGATAAGGCTACCTAAAAAGAGGAGTGACAAGCCTTTTGAGTGTAGTGCGCCAAGCTGGCCCCAAACCTGCTTGTCTGAAAAAACAGCGTCCTGTTGCAAATTCCTTCAATTTGTGCCGCTTTAACCTTCGAATGAAGTTTTTTTAGGATATTTACTTGCAATCTGAGCGCTGGCGCCTATTATTGGCGACCTCAGACGCGGGGTGGAGCAGCTCGGTAGCTCGTCGGGCTCATAACCCGAAGGTCGTCAGTTCAAATCTGGCCCCCGCAACCAACTATTTGTGCTCATGGCGAGGCTGATGCCAAGCGGTGAGCGTAAAGACAGCAAACTACTTCTGCTCGGTAGTGCGCGGTGATAAAGGCAGTACAATTCGGACGCGGGGTGGAGCAGCTCGGTAGCTCGTCGGGCTCATAACCCGAAGGTCGTCAGTTCAAATCTGGCCCCCGCAACCAACT
>NZ_JAPDBE010000031.1:41311-60222 GCF_027705025.1 Aeromonas sp. D3
GGGGTGGAGCAGCTCGGTAGCTCGTCGGGCTCATAACCCGAAGGTCGTCAGTTCAAATCTGGCCCCCGCAACCAACTTTCCGTTATTTCCCTCTTTCTGTATTACCCCCTCCTTATATTTCCCAGTGTGTCCGGCCGTTCGTCACCTCAGTGCATCATGACGCTTGATATTGATTTTCAAGTGTAAATCTGGTCGTCTTCGCGTTTTGTTGGGTATCATCAGTGATATCTCTTCATGGACGAGGGCCTTGCCCAATGATGCAAAATTTCACTTATCTCCCCCCTCAAATCGATATTCATGATGCCACCCTGAGTCAGGCCATGACCAACGGGCTCTCGGCCAACTTGTTGCTGATCGCGGAAGAGTTGCGTGATCATGTCCTTGCCATGCCCGAATTCGCCCCCGTTGCGACCCAGATAGCGCTGGGCCAGAAGGCTCCCTACAGCATGGTGCAGCATAACAGCCTGCAACTGGTGGTCTTCATGGGCAGCCATCCTGTACGTGATCACGCCCTCTACAAGCAGGCCAGATCCTGGGTAGTCCCCTTGGCGGGCCTCAAGATCGAGCGGATGGGGGTACACCTTGAAGGGTTTGACGAAGGAGACAGGGCGCTGCTGGCCGAGCTGGCACTGGCTTGTCTGCTGGCGGCAAACGTACCCATGCCCAGTCACAAGCACTGTGTCGAGGACGAGTGGCGCTATCAGCAGATTGCGGTGTCACCGCGCTGTGTGCTGGATCTGGCGCGGATCTACGCCGAAGCCGAAGGCAACGGCATGGCTCGGCATCTGGCGGTGTCGCCAGCCTCCGATCTCACCGCGCGCAGCTATCGGGAGTGGGTACGCCAGTTGGCTCAGGTCGAAGGGTGGCAGTGGTTCGAGTACGATCAGGCCCAGCTGGCTGAGCGGGGCGCCGGCGCCTTCATCGCAGTGGCGAGAGGTTCAGAAGACAACCAGGCCGCCATGGTCAAGCTCAGCTACTGCCCGCCCAATCCGGTGCGCCGGGTGGCACTGGTAGGCAAGGGGATCTGCCATGACTCGGGTGGCTACAACCTCAAGGTCGCCGGCAGCATGTATGGCATGCACCTGGACATGGGCGGCAGTGCCGTGGCGCTGGGTGCTCTCTATGCGATCAGCCGGGCCAGTCTGCCCTATGAGGTGCACTGCTGGCTTGCCATCGCAGAAAACCACATAGGCCCGCTGGCTTACCGGCCGGGGGAGGTGGTAACCGCGCTCAACGGCACCACCATAGAGGTGGTGGATACCGATGCCGAAGGGCGCATGGTGCTGGCGGATACCCTCTGCATGGCGGTACAGGACAATCCGGATCTGCTGATCGATTACGCCACCCTGACCGGTGCCTGCAAACGGGCGCTGGGCAGCCGCTACAGCGGTGCCTTTACCAACCAGCCTCAGTGGCTTTGTGACTTGATAAGTCTTGGCCAGCGCAGCGGCGAGCGGATCTGGCCCTTCCCGCTTGATGAAGACTACGATGACAACCTCGATAGCGAGTGGGCCGATCTGCTACAGTGTGCGCCGGGCGCGTCGCCGGATCACATCGATGCCGCCCGTTTTCTCAACCGCTTTGTGCCCCAGCAGACCCCCTGGTTGCACCTCGATTTGAGCGGTTTTCGCAGCAAGGGGGGCAATGGCGTGGTCAGCAGCGAAGTGACCGGATTCGGGGTCAGGTTGACGCTGGACTTGCTGGGCAGCCCGTTGGGCCGCCGCCATGAACTCGATGAACAAGAAAATTAAGGAATAACGTGAAAGTACCAAGTTATGACTGGGTGTTGTTCGATCTGGACGAAACACTGCTCGATTTCCCGGTCGCCCAGGCCCTGGAGCAGACCCTGCAGATCTACGGTGTGGCGCCCACTCCCCCCAAGATGGCGGAGTATCACGCCCTCAACCACCGGCTGTGGCAACAGTACAATTCGGGCGAAATTGATGCAGCGCACCTGCAGCAGACCCGTTTCTCCCTGTTCGCCGAGCAGGTGGACGTGGCGCCCATGGCGATGAACGACACCTTCTTGCAGCAGATCATTGCCCTGAGCGTGCCCCTTGAAGGGGTCGTCGAGACACTGGAAGCCCTCAAGGGCCAGGTTAGGATGGGGATCATTACCAACGGCTTCAGCCTGCCGCAGCGTGGCCGCCTCAGCAAACTGGGCTGGAGCGAGTGGTTCGAGCCACTGGTCATTTCTGACGAAGTGCAGGTGACCAAGCCGGCCGCCGCCATTTTCCAGCATACCCTTGCCTTGATGGGGCAGCCGAGCCCGGCGCGGGTGTTGATGGTGGGGGACAACCCCAAGACCGACATCGCCGGTGCGGCGGCCCAGGGGCTGGCCACCTGCTGGTACAATCCGGCACGTCACGACACCGAGTGCGAGGCGACCCACGAGATCCACCACTTCGCCCATCTCCCCACCATAGTGCTGGGGCAGTAAGCACCAGGGCAGCTCGCGGATCGCCAGACACACAAAAGGCAGCCATCAAGGCTGCCTTTTGTCATCTTGAGGGGATCAGGTACCGAGGCGGCCGAGCAGCCAGGATTCGAGCAGGGCAACCCCGTGTTCCAGCACGGCTTCGTCGAAGTCGAACTCCGGATGGTGATGAGGCGCGGCCAGATTGGCTCCTAGGATCAGGTAGGCGGCTTCGCCACCGTTACGCTGCACCCGCTCGATGAGAAAGCCCGCATCCTCGCTGGCGCCAAAGCGGCGGGTGTGGATGGTCTCAAGTTTGAGCGCCTGAGCAAGCGGCACTATCTCTTCAAGCAGGGTCGGGCTGTTCTCGATGCCGATGGCTTCTCCCTGCTTGCGAATGAGGTAGGTGGCTCCCTGCATCATGGCGGCCCCTTCCACTATCTGCTGCACCTGGCCGAACATGTAGTCGTTGAGCGCCGGGGTGGCACCACGGGTCTCTCCCTGCAGGCGGGCATGGCCCGGGATCACGTTGCGACCGCTGCCACCGCTGAGCTGGCCCACGTTGATGCGGGTCATGCCATCGCGATGTCGGGCAATGCCGAGCATGGCTGTGGTCGCCGTACAGGCTGCCGCCAGCGCGTTGCTGCCCGCGTTGGGCTCAAGGCCCGCGTGGGCGGCGCGCCCCATAAACTCCACATCGAATTTGGTTGAGCAGAGAAACTCGGTGGGATTGACCACCAGCTCGCCACTGGCCGCATGAATGCCGATGTGCAGCGCCAGCAGGGCATCCACATCGTCGAGCTGACCGCCGGCTGCCAGTGCCTTGCCACCACGGCACCCTTCTTCGGCGGGCTGGAAGAACAGCTTGATGCGGCCGCTGAGTCGCTCTGCCAGGGCTGCTATCCGCTCGGCCAGCACCAAACCGATGGCGGTGTGGCCGTCGTGGGCACAGGCGTGCATCCAACCGGCGTTGCGAGACTGCCACCCCTCCTGGCTGGGGGGATGCAGCTCATCTTGGCTCTCGTCCACTTCTACTGCATCGATGTCGAAGCGAAAGGCCAGGGTCGGGCCGGGACGACCGCTGTCCCATACTCCCATCACACCCGTTATCTCTTCAATGCGCGCCAGCCAGTCGGGATGCGCCCCCTGACGCAGGGCGCGCTCCTTCTGGGCTTGTACGTCTACCTCCCGTCCCATGATGAGGTTGCTGGCCAGCAGCTTGTCACCCAGCATGACTTCAAATCCGAGTTTTGAGAGGTGGTGAGCAATGAGGGAGCTGGTGCGAAATTCACACCAGGCCGCTTCGGGCAGACGATGAAGATCACGACGCCAATGGCGAAGAGCATCTTGTGTCATGGTAATTCCTGCGTGGCGAGTTCAGCGGATATTGTGACGGGCAGGGGGGCAAGAGTAAATCCCGCTGACAAAATGCAACAAGGGGAGCGATGAGGCTCCCCTTGTTGGTGATGGCGGTGACGTCCAGCTTGTTTAGTGTGCATCAACCCGTTCTAAATTCCGTTTCAGGCATCATCTCGAGTGAGGCAGTCAAAAAAGACAGAAAGCGGTGGATTAGTCAGCGCCAAAGCGATGGTTGTCATTCAGTAATACAGGATTCTGGATAATTAACCGGCTCAGAGCTGTGACAGCGACGGCAGAGAGACGGCAACCAGAGTGAAAAACACGGTAAAAACGGCAGTAACAACAAACTCTTTCATATTTTGTCTCCCTTGGCTGACTCTTGATGGGACCAAGATACCATAACTGTGCAGTAACACAACGGCAAAATGTAATTATGTGGCTTATTGTCGCGGTGATGGGTGCTAAGCCTTGTTTTTGTATTCTTGAGGGTGTTTTATCACCACTCCGTTCATTTCTATAGCGGGGGACTTGCTGGTTTTCTATTTTTATATATAAATTCAAATGGTTATGTTCTTGTGTTGTGATGTTTATGGTGGGTTTTATATGGAGCTTTTATTGGGTTCTACCAGTTTTATGAGCAAAAGTGGTCTCCTGCTGCGCCTGAAAATGTCGCCACAAGCAGGGTTGGCGGTCTCAGCGGGAGATAGGGTGTTGATATCCAGTTTTTGGTTCAATGAAAGCGGGCAGGCCATGGGTGGCATAACTTGCAGGGGATTGTCACTCTTCTTGTTTTTCAGTCAGAGGGATAAAAAGGATGAAAAAGGTGGGCTTTCACTGGGATAAAGAGCCGCCGGGGCCAGCGGGAAGGGATTTCACATTTTCCCGATACCATGCGCCTGTGGATGCGGGTTGAGTGACATTGCGGGTCGGTATTTTTGGCGTTTGCAGGTGCCTATTGGCCGTTGATCAGTAACTCGCTGCACAGTCACGGCGCTGCCATCGGCTTCTTCCCCGAGCGGTTTGTGGCGTTTTCACGACAGCTTGAGAGTGTGATGGGGAAGAATAGGAGGAAAGAGCCTGAAAAATACGGGAGAAGGGCGGGGGCGAGTGGTGACAAGGGTTGGCGTTGCAGGGGGGCGCTGAGGCACTTCCCAATCACCCAGTATGGCCACCGACAGCGTACCCCTGGCTTCGCGCAGCAAGTCAGCGGACCCTGGTGACAGTCTTGAGTGGCCGAGTGAGCCAATCAGTCTTGTGTGAGTGGTGCGGGCGAACGAGAAGAGTGAGATGAAGAGTAAAGCGGAGTGCCAGTAAAGCCTGGCATGCAATGCCTCTGTTTACTGCTGACGCTGCGATAAACAAGGCGGATTAAAAAACCCTCCAACGGAGGGTTTTTGTCACAACAACCTGATGCAAGCCATGCGGCTTAGAACAGGGTGGTGGAGAGATCGTACAGCTCCTGATCGAACGGGCGCTTCAGGTTCTCGATGCAGTCGATGATGTCGTGGTGCACCATCTCGTTGCCCTGGATACCGACACAGCGGCCACCCTGGCCCGCCAGCAGCTGTTCGACGGCGAAGGCACCCATGCGGCTGGACATGATGCGATCGCGCGCAGTCGGCGAGCCGCCACGCTGGATGTGACCCAGTATGGTGGCGCGGGTTTCGCGGCCAGTCATGGCTTCGATGTCCTTGGCCAGCGCATTCACGTCGGTGACGTGTTCACAGATGGTGATGATGGCGTGTTTTTTGCCTTTGGCTTCGCCTTCCTTGATCTGTTGCAGCAGCTTCTCTTTGTCAAAGGCCACTTCCGGCACTATCACGTACTCGGCACCGCCAGCAACGGCGGCAGACATGGCCAGATCGCCGCAGTGGCGACCCATGATCTCGACCACTGAAATACGGTGGTGGGAGCTGCAGGTGTCGCGCAGACGGTCGATGGCGTCAACCACCACGTTCAGGGCGGTATCAAAGCCGATGGTGAAGTCGGTACCGGCGATGTCGTTGTCGATGGTGCCCGGCAGGCCGATGCAGGGGAAACCCTCTTCGGTCAGCTTCTTGGCACCCATGTAGGAGCCGTCACCGCCGATCACCACCAGGGCATCGATGCCGTGCTTTTTCAGGTTTTCGATCGCTTCGGCACGCACGGCCGGATCTTTGAAGGCGGGGAAACGGGCAGAACCCAGGAAGGTACCGCCACGGTTCACCACGTCGGAGACGCTGTGACGCTCCAGCTTGACGATCCTGTCCTGATGCAGACCGAGGTAGCCATCATAGATGCCATAAACTTCCAGGCCATGATGCAGACCGGCGCGCACTACGGCGCGAATGGCTGCGTTCATACCCGGTGCGTCACCACCACTGGTCAAAACACCAATACGTTTGAGTTGTTTGGTCATGAGTGCCTCTGGATCTGAGTTGTCGAATACGAAGTTTTATAAATGAGACAAGCCATTTTTACTATATCGGCTTTCGTATGGGATGCGGGGGCCGCCATAGGAAAAGCGATATGCAAGAGGGGGCCAGCCCCCTCTTGGGCAACAGCTTACTTGGCTGCGCCAGCGATGATCTGGGAGAAGTCGTCCACTTTCAGGGACGCGCCACCCACCAGGCCACCGTCGATGTCCGGCTGACCGAACAGGTCGGCAGCGGTTGCACCAGTGACGGAACCGCCGTACAGGATCTGTACTTTGGCAGCCACGGCGCCATCAAAACCGGCCAGGTACTGACGGATGTGAGCGTGAACGGATTGAGCGATTTCCGGGGTAGCAGTCTTGCCGGTACCGATGGCCCATACCGGCTCGTAGGCAACCACGGCGTTGCTGAAGGAGGCGATGCCGCAACGGTCGATGACGGCTTTCAGCTGGGTCTCAACTACTGTCTTGGTCACGCCGGCTTCGAACTGCTCCAGGGTCTCACCGATGCACAATACGGGGATCAGGCCCGCTTTCTGGATGGCTTCGTACTTGGCGGCTACCACGTCGTCGTTCTCTGCGTGCAGGGTACGGCGCTCGCTGTGACCGACCAGGGAGTAGGTGCAACCGAAGGCTTTGAGCATGGAGGGGGCGTTCTCGCCGGTGAAGGCGCCGGACTCGTGAACGTCGGCATTCTGGGCACCGTAGGCAATCTTGCTGCCTGCGGTCAGCTGCTCAACCAGACCCAAAAAGATAACCGGCGGGCAGACGGCGACTTGCACGGAAGGATGAGCGGCAGCAGCCGGGGTCAGTCCTTTGATCAGAGCTTCTACAGAAGCTTTGGTACCGTTCAGTTTCCAGTTACCCATTACCAGGTGCTGTCTCATCTTGTAACTCTCCTAGGCATTTGATTGCGCGACATTATATGAATTGAACCGAGCCCAAGATAGCTGACCCGGCGGCAAATGACGTAATTTTTTTTCGCTTTCCTGATCCAAATCAGGAATGAAAGGCTCGATTGCTCAATCGTTAACCTGCCCTCGCAAACGGGCCCACCATACCCCAATCCATTCGTGAATGGCAGCCTCGGAATACATCAGATAACGCCCCTTCGGCAGGTAGCTGTAGAGGGGTTGCGCCACCTGACTCTGCTTGGCTGTGTAGTCGGTGGGGGCCGGCACTGCATCGAGTCCCTGCCCTTGATACAGCGCCATGGCTCGCGGCAGGTGGGTGGCCGAACTGACCAGCGCCACCCGCTTGCCCTTGAGATAACGGCTGATGCTGACGGCCTCGTCATGGGTGTCTTTGTTGTTTTCAAACAACGTCATTCGGGATCTCTCTATCCCCAGGCTGGCCGCCATGCGGGCATTGACCTCGGCGTTGGAGAGGGGATCCCCCGATACATAGCCGGAGAAGACCAGTGTAGCCTGGGGGTAAGCCTGGGCGAGGCGAACTCCTTCCAGGGTTCTTGCGAGGGCGATATTGTTCTGCCAGGCGCGCTCGGGCACCGCCGGATCGCTCACATGGCCGTTGCCCAGCACCACGATAGCCTCTATATCCGGGTGTTGGCTTATCTCGAACGGCGGGAAGCTCTGCTCCAGCCCTCTGGCCAGCTCATAGCTCACCGGCCGCGTCCCCATCAGAGCAACAATGACCAGGGAGCAGGTCGCCAGCAGCTTGCCGGTTTTCTGAAAGCGGGTGAACCAGAGGAGCAAAAGTGCCAGCAGCAATAAGGAGAGGGAAAAGGGCAGTGGCATCAGCAATTGGCCTAGCCATTTCTTGATAACAAACAAGTTGAGCTCAAACACTGGGATGTCGTCCTTGAGTTTTCAGCAAATTCGGGATGTGACAGAATACCCCTCTTTTTTCGTCAGGCCCAATGCTGCGGCCAAAAGTTGAGTGAGTCTTGAAGCAAGATCAGAGTTTTGACGGGCGTGCCGACAAGTTTGCTCGCAACATTTATGACTCCACCAAGGGGCGTATTCGCACCACTGTGGTCTGGAGCGACATCGAAGCCTGCCTGGCTCGCCTTGGCAACCGGCCCCTGCGCATCCTGGATGCGGGGGGCGGATTTGGCTATTTTGCCCAGAAGCTGGCAGCCATGGGTCATCAGGTGGAGCTGTGCGATCTCTCCGCCGAAATGCTTGAACTTGCACGGGTCCAGATCGCTGAAAAGGGGCTGGAAGACAGAATTCGTCTCATCCATTGCCCCATTCAGGATCTCAAGAGCCAGGTGACCGGCACCTTTGATCTGGTGCTCTGTCACGCCGTGCTGGAGTGGCTTGCCGAGCCGCGCCAGACCCTGCTCGGTCTGTTCCCTTTCGTCAATGCAGGGGGCATACTGTCGCTGCTTTTTTACAACCGTCATGGTCTGTTGTTTCAGAGTCTGGTGGTGGGCAATTTCGACTATGTGCGCCTCGGCCTGCGCAAGAAGCGCCAGACCGCCCTGACCCCCACCAATCCGCAGTTGCCTGAACAGGTCTACGACTGGATTGGGCGAGGGGGCCTCAAGATCATCGGCAAGACGGGGGTGCGGGTCATTCACGACTACATGCGCCACAAGCAGGATCAGGTCGAGAAGTTCGATGATCTGCTGGCCATGGAGCAGCAATATTGTCGCCAGGAGCCGTTTATCTCCCTGGGTCGCTATATCCATGTGATGGCGCAGAAACCGTCAAGCTGACAAGCAGTCTGTCTGGCAGCCTTGTAATAACAACGAGATGGTCAGTTTCATATGATGAGACCGTCCCACGGATAACAACGAGATGACAACGTCATGATGAGTACATCCCGTACCCTGCCCGAGCGTTCTGTGCCGGAGATAGTAGGGTGGGTCAGGCAGGAGGGGTTGGCGCTGAGCCTGCCTACCGACCGGCTGGCCTTTCTGATTGCAATCAAGACACTGTCCGAAGATGAATCGGACCTGTCGGAAGCGGCGCTGCACGATGCCTTTGGCTATGTCAGCAACGCCTTTGGCCAGATGGACGAGACCCTCACAGGTCGTGCCAACAACGCCATCAACGATCTCATTCGCCAGCAACTGCTGTCGCGCTTCAACACCGACATGGTGGCGGGGGAGAGTCTCTATCGCCTGTCGCGGCTGGGGATGGGGATCGTCGACTTCTTTATGGATCAGCGTCAGGTTGACTCCATCAAGCTCTCCATCCTGCTAGAACACCTGGCGGCCGAGCTCGACACCGCCCGCAAGGCGGCGCTCGAGACCAATACCCGCGAGCAGTGGGATGCCGAGGTACTGCCACGGCTCACCTTCTCGCTGGAAGAGACGCTCGGTCGTATCGACTTGACCCAGCGCGCCATGGATGAGCAACAAAATCAGGTCAAGAGCGAGATAGCGGCCCTGTTGACCCAGAACTGGGTCGATGCCATCCACAGCTGCGAAAAACTGCTGCACGAGACAGGCCAGACCCTGCGTGAGCTGCAAGATACCCTGGACGCTGCCGGTCACCGCCTGCAGGCGGGACTGCTCAATATTCAGGAAGCAGCGCAAGGGCGCGACGATCTGTTTCACGTCGAGGAGCTGACCCATGCCCTGCAGGGACGGCTTGATGTGATCACCAGCTGGGGCCAGCAGTGCATCGAGCTCTGGTCCCGTTACGATCGTCACGTCCACAAATTTATCCGCAACGCCATCGACATGGACAAGAACCGCGCCTTCAGCCAGCGGCTGCGCGACTCCATTCGCAATTTCGAGCAGCACAACTGGCAGCTGCGCATCGCCGAGGAGCCCCGTCTGCTGGAGCTGCGGGATGAAACCATTGCCATCCACGACGAGGAGGTGACCGGTGAGGTTCCCCTCGAGATGGAGTACATGGAGATGGTGGACATCAATCAGGCGCTGGCGGAGCGCATCGAGCGCTACCTCGCCCGCTATCCCGAGCAGGGCCATCAGCTGGATGTGGCCGATGTGCTGCGGGAATACCTGCTGGATTACCCGGCTCACGCCCATTTCGATGTGGCGCGTCTTCTGATCGACCAGGCCGTGCGCCTGGGCCATGCCAGCGGTGAGCGCGAGCTGCACCGCCAACCCGCATGGAAACCCATTAACCAAGCTGGATCCAAGGTTCAGGCCTATGTCATTGATCAATACTGAGTTTCCCTTGCCGCTGCGGCTCGCAGAGGCGATTGCCAACCCCTTGTTTCCGCGCATCGACACCGCCTTGCGCTCCGGCCGTCACATCAGTGCCGACGATTTCGAACAGCACTCGGCGCTGGTGGAGTACCACAACGAGCTGGAGATCTTCTACGGCCGCTATCAGGTGGAGCTGATCAAGGCGCCGGAAGGCTTCTTCTATCTGCGCCCGCGCCCCAGCGCCGACATCGGCACCACTGTGCTCTCCGAGCTCGATATGCTGGTGGGCAAAGTGCTCTGCTACCTGTACTTGAGCCCGGATCGCCTGGCCTCGGAAGGGGTGTTCGCCATGGGCGAGCTGCAAGAAGAGGTGTTGAGCCTTGCCGACGAGAAGCAGCTGCTGCGCATGGTCAACAGCCGCTCCGGCGGCACCGATCTCGATAAGAAGAAGCTGCTCGAAAAGATCCGCACCTCCATGCGCCGATTGCGTCGCCTTGGCATGATCACTGCCCTTGGCAACAGCGACAAATTTCGGGTTAACGAATCCGTGTTCCGCTTTGCCGCCGACGTGCGCTCCGATGAAGATCCCCGCGCCGTTCAGCTGCGGATGATCCAGGAGGGGGAGGCCATCTTCCACGATGACGAGATGCCGAGCAGCGATTCGCTGTTTGAAGATATTGAAGCGGATCTTGATGAAGAACAGCTTGAACTGGAGGTTGAAGATGACCTGCAGCGTTAAATACAAGGCCCTGATGGAGCCCTTTGCTTTGATGGAGAGTGTGTCGTGAGAGGCAAATTCAAATCCCTGACCATGGTCAACTGGAACGGCTTCTTCGCCCGCACCTTCGATCTCGACCAGCTGGTCACCACCCTCTCTGGCGGCAACGGGGCGGGCAAGTCCACCACAATGGCGGCCTTTATCGCGGCACTGATCCCTGATCAATCCCTGCTCCATTTCCGCAACACCACGGAAGCGGGCTCCTCCAGTGCTTCCCGTGACAAGGGGCTCTACGGCAAGCTGCAGCGCGGCCACTGCTATTCGGTACTCGAGGTGATGAACAGCCGCGAACAGCGGATCTGGGTCGGCGTCCATCTGGAGCAGGTGGCCAACCGTGACAACAAGGTCAACATCACCCCGTTCGCGCTGGTGGATGTGCCCGAGCAACTGCAACCCACCGATCTGCTGCTGGAAAAGCTCGACGACGGCAAGGGCCGGGTGCGCGCCTTTACCGATCTGAAAGGGGCGGCCGCCGAGCTGGGAGCCATGAAGGTCGCCAAGTTCAATACGGTGACCGACTATCACAACTTCATGTTCGAGTTCGGCATCACGCCGAAGAAGTTGCGCGACCAGAAGGATCGCGGCAAGTTCTACCGCCTGATCGAAGCCTCCCTCTACGGCGGCATCTCCTCGTCCATCAGCCGTTCCTTGCGTGAATACCTGCTGCCGGAGAACTCCGGTGTGCGCAAGGCATTCCAGGACATGGAGGCGGCCATCTACGAGAACCGCCGCACCCTGGAAGCCATCAAAGAGACGCAGGGCCAGCGGGATCTGTTCAAGAACCTGATCACCGAGACCACCCACTATGTGGCGGCGGACTATGTGCGCAACGCCGCCGAAAAGAACCGTCTCTCAGAGCTGGCCCTCAAGGCGCGGCAGGAGCTGGCAGGCAAACGCCGCTTGCTGGCTGAAGAGAAGCAGCGTGCCATCTATCTGGCTGACGAGGTGGATCAGCTCACCAACCGTGAGAAATTGCTGACCGACGAGCTGGAATCTGCCGCCGAGCATCTGGCCAAGGTGATGGCTGCGGTTGCTCTGCAAAAGAAGATAGAGATGTATCGCGCCGATCTGGCGGAGCTTGTCGACAAGCTCGAGCAGCAGCAGGCGATCGTGGAGGAGATCCACGGTCAGCTGCTGGAAGTGGAAGAGCGCAAGGAGCTGGCACAGGCAGAGGTAGACAGCCTCAAGACCCAGCTGGCCGACTACCAGCAGGCACTGGACATTCAGCAGACCCGCGCCATCCAGTACCGTCAGGCGGTGCAGGCGCTGGAGAACGCCCGCGAACAGTGCGAGTTGCCGGGGCTGACTGCCGAACAGGCGAGCGACACTTTGCATCAGTTCCGCGCCGCCGAGCAGAGCCTCACCAGCCGTGTGCTGGGGGCTGAGCAGCAGCTGGCGCTGGCCAAGGCGGCGGTGGCCGAACACGAAGCTGCGTTGGCGCTGCTTTTGAGCATCGCACCCGAGACAGCGCGCGAGGCAGCCTGGCCTACGGCGCAGGCGCTGCTCAAGCGTCACATCGAAGACAAGGCCCGCATTGCCCAGGGGCAAGGGCTGCGCGCCGCGCTGGCTCGCCTCGAAAAAGAGAGTGAAAGCCAGAAGAATCTCTTCAAGTTGCGCGACGAATTGCATCAAGCCTCTGGCCAGCAGATCGCGAGCCAAGACGAGCTGGAGCTGTTTCTTGAGGCCCAGCGCACCCGTCAGGAAGAGCTGGCCGATCAGCAGAGCGATCTGAATCAGCGTCGCGCCAGCCTTGAGCATCAGGGCGTCCAGCTGGGCCGCGATATCGGCGAGCTGACCAAGCTGGCACCGCGCTGGCTCAAGTCCTTTGAAAAGCTCGAGCAGCTGCGCGAGCAGAGCGGATTGCCGCTTGCTACCGCCGAGGAGCTTTCGGCCGGCATGCAGACTGTGCTCGACAAGGAGCGCGAGTTCGAGCAGGAGAGCAATCGCATCGCGGCGCAGAAGCAGGCGCTGGAGCTGCAAATTCGCAACCTGCAACTGGGGGCTGGTGAGGCTGATCCGCGCCTTGCCCGCATTGCCGAGCAGGTGGGGGGCGTGCTGCTCTCCGATGTCTATGACGACATATCCATCGACGATGCTCCTTACTACTCCGCCCTCTACGGCCCGGCTCGCAGCGCCCTGGTGGTGCTCGACCTTGAGGGCGCCATCGAGCGGCTGAAAAAGCTGGAAGATTGCCCGGAAGATATATACCTCATTCAGGGCAACCCCGATTCCTTTGACGAGGATCTGGTGGAAGCGGACGAGCTGGGGGACGCCGTGCTGGTGCGCACCAGCAAGCGTCAGGTGCGCTTCTCCCGCTATCCCGATCTGCCGCTGTTCGGTCGTGCCGCCCGGGAAAAACGCATTGAACAGCTCGATCTCGAGCGGGAAAATCTTATCGAGGGCTACGCCAAGGCCGCCTTCGAGCAGCAGAAGTATCACCGCCTCTACGGACACTTCCGTGACTTTATCGGCCAGCATCTGGATATCGCCTTCCGTCCCGACCCTGAAGCCGAAGTGCAGGCCAAGCAGGCCGAGCTGCGTACCTTGCAGGGCGCCATAGCCGAGTGCGACAAGCAGCTGAGTGAGGCCAAAGCGGCCGCCGCCCAGCTGACCCGATATATCCAGTTGGTGCAGGGGATGCTGCCCTTTGCCCACCTGTTTGCCGAGACAGAGCTGGCTGCCCGTCTCGAAGCGGCTCACGCCGATGTGGAAGCGCTGAAACAGGCCGAAGCCTTTATCGCCCAGCACGGCAAGGCGCTGGAGAAGCTCGAGTCGTTGGTGCAGGTGCTGCGTCAGGATCCGCAGGATCTCGCTGCCCTGCAGGCTGCATATGATGAGGTGAGCGACTTGCTGGCCGAGCAGAAGCGCCGTTGCTACGCCCTCGATCAGCTGGTAGCCCGCCTGCCGCACTTTGCCTATCAGGATGCGCAAGACCTGCTGGGCAAGGCGTCTGAAATGAGCGAGCGGCTCAAAGAGAAGCTCAAGGCAGCCGAGCTGGCGGCCCGCACCGCCGGTGAGCAGCACAAGCAGATTGCCCAGCGTCACACAGAAGCGCTGCAACTGCGCACCGCGCTCGATTCCAGCGCCTCGGCCAAGCGCCAGACCCTGAACGAGTTCGAGCAGGAGCTGGCGGCCATGGGGCTGACGCTGTCGGAGGACATGGAAGAGAAGTCCCGCGCTCACAAGAAAGAGATCGAAGAGCTGCTCATCCGCACCCGTTCCCGTCGCACCAGTGCCGAGGCCCAGTTGCAGGTGACCAAGCGCGAGATTGAATCCCTTGGCGGTCGACTCAAGCTGGAGGGCAAAGATTACTTCACGGCTCGTAAATCACTGGTTAGCCACAAGGCGAGCTGGTCGAGGGTGGTGCGTCTGGCACGGGACACCGACGTCGAGAAGCGTCTGAACAAGCGCGAACTGGCTTACTTGGACAGCGACGAGCTGCGCTCCATGTCTGACAAGGCTCTCGGCGCCCTGCGGGTTGCCGTGGCCCATGACGAGGCCCTGCGCGATGCGCTGCGTCTGTCGGAGGGCAACCGCAGCACCGAGCAGAAGGTCGCCTTCTACGTGCAGGTCTACCGTTACCTCAAAGATCGCATCCGCAACGACATCATCCGCTCAGATGATCCGGTGGAGGCGATCGAGGAGATGGAGATCGAGCTGGCGCGCCTCGCCGATGAGCTCAAGCAGCGGGAAAATCATCTGTCGCTCTCCTCCCACGAGGTGGCGGCCAAGATCACCAACATCATCCGCCGTGAGCAGAACCGCATCCGGGTGCTCAACCAGGGCTTGCAGAACATCGCCTTCGGTCTGGTGCGCGGGGTGCGCCTCAACGTCAATATCCGCGAGGCCCATACCCGTCTGCTGACGGCGCTGGCCGATCAAACCGCCATGCACAACGATCTGTTCGCCGACAAGGAGCTCAGCTTCTCCGAGGCGATGGCCAAGCTGTTCCAGCGTCTCAACCCGCAAACCGAGCAGGGGGATCGCAGCTATCAGGTGATGGGCGATGTCTTGCTCGACTATCGCAACTATCTGGAGCTGGAGATAGAGGTACAGCGCGGGGCCGATGGCTGGCTGCGTGCCGAGAGCGGCGCCCTCTCCACCGGTGAGGCAATCGGTACCGGTCAGGCCATCCTGCTGATGGTGCTGATCAGCTGGGAGGAGGAGTCCCGCCGTCTGCGCGGCAAGGATATCGCCCCTTGCCGCCTGCTGTTCCTCGATGAAGCGGCGCGCCTGGATGGCAAATCCATCGCCACCCTGTTCGAGCTGTGCGAGCGGCAGGATATGCAGCTGCTTATCGCCGCGCCCGAGAACATCAGTCCCGAGAAGGGCACCACCTACAAGCTCATCCGCAAGGTGCAGGGCAAGCACGAGCACGTGCACGTGGTAGGGCTGCGCGGCTTTGGTTTTAGCGACGACAAGCTCATCGCCTGACCTGCGTCTGGTGCACATCCTGACAAGGGTTGACGGGTAAATAAATGAACGGGAGGCTTGGCCTCCCGTTTTAGTTGCAAAATAGGACAAAGTAGCCGCGTTGCCCTCGGGTGTGGAGCCGCGAGACAGTTTATGAACCTTTTACTGGCCATCCCGATCTGGCCGTTTTACGTGACGACAACAAGACCGGCCATACCGGCAAGGGGATCAAGGATAAAGCGCATGGCGGATAGGAAGGGAAAGATGCAATACATACAAAAAGGGCTGTTGTTATCTCTTTGCCTGTTGCTGGCAGCCTGTAGCAGCCGATATGACGACAGCCACGGCGGCAGTTGGCGCGGTTATACCGAAACCGGGCTTGCCTCTTATTACGCCGACCGCTACCACAATAAAAAGACCGCCAGCGGCGAGCCTTATCGCACTCACCTCAACACCGCTGCCCATATGACGTTACCCTTTGGCTCCCTGGTCAGGGTCACCAATATCGCCAACGGCAAGAGCGTCGTGGTCAAGGTCAATGACCGCGGTGCTTTTAAACGAGGGCGGATCATCGATCTCTCCAGATCTGCCTTCAGCACCATTGGCAACACAAGATCCGGCCTTATCAGGGTCAAGGTCGAGGTGTTGTAGCGGGCAACGGGCGCTGTGTTGGAAATGCATTGGTTGCAAGGCAGGCAGCGGCTTGGCTCATCAGTTGCAAAACAGTTCCGCGGCCGATGCAACCTGTCTTGAAATCCATCGATATCATCGAACGCCCAGATGACGACCTGGCCCTTATCTGCTTTGTATAAAGACGGTTCGCACTATCAGAGGCGGAATAAATATCCGGTGGGAGAGTCATCAGACTGCCGAGCCCACCATATTGGAGATCATTCACTATGAGCAGCATGGAATTCAAACCCTTCGGTGACGTGAGTGCAGAAGATTTTCTGCCTCTGGTCAACGATGAGACAGTGAGAAAACATCTGATTGATCATCCCCCCTTCGATGCGGCCAGTGTGCGAGTCTGGATGGATGACAAGATACGGATAGACATGTTACCCGGTTGCCGCGTGCGTGCCCTTGTCATCGATGGCGCTCTGGTTGGCTGGTGCGGAATACAACCCGACGGCGAGGGAGTCGAGATTGCCATTGTCATCGCCAAAGCGGGTTGGGGGGCGGGGATTGCCATCTTCAAGGAGATGATGGGGTGGGCGCGAAGCATGGGCCATCGGGAGGTGCGCTTTCATCTGCTGGACACCCGCCCCGCATACCGGTTCCTCGCCAGACGATCCACTAGGGTGAAGAAGACGACCCTGTCGGGGCGTGGCTTCACCACTTATTACCTCAGCGTAGAACAATGGTTTGCGGACTAATGGCGGAGAACCAGTGCGTTGCCAGTACATGGAGTGCCACCTGTTTATTTTGTCGTCCTGAAGATTATTTTCCCCAGTGGCGCCAACCCCCCCTCTTGCGTGCAGAACCAAGGGATGCCTGCCAGCAGGGGGCCATGCTTCTACCGGATCCTCCGTTGTTCATCCGACGGAACACTCTGTCCATCCTGCCCATCTATATCCATCAGCCGGCCATGCATACACTGCTTGCCATGTTGATGGATGAGCTTTCATGAACGTAAATGCAGAGATGTTGGCTCATCCTGATGTCTTGATGGTATGACAGTGGAGAGATATGGATGAAGATAACGTCAGACAAAATAGTGTCGATTGCGGTGCTCAAAGCACGACCTGGTATGAAGGAGCGCCTGCGTCATGAACTGCTCAAGCTGGTCGAGCCCACGCGCCACGAGCCGGGCAACCTGGATTATGTGCTGTTCGAATTGCGTGACGAACCGGACACCTTCTATATGCGTGAAGCTTTCGTCAGTCAGGCCGCCCTGGATGCCCACTGCGCGACCGACTATTTTCAAGCCTTTGCCAAGCAGGCCGATGCATTGTTGGCAGAGCCCCTGCGCTTGATTTTTATGGACGAGGTGAGCCACTCATAAATGTATTGGGCCAGCTGCTGGCCCAATTCTCCCTCATATGCCAAGTGCTCAGCCAGACATTTTCCCGCTATCCCTTGGTTTCAATGACCCATCTGCCTGCATTTTCACGACATCCGTTAGGGATGTTGCATTGCACAGGTTCTTCCTATTTCTGGCCAATAGCCTTTTCATCTGTTTGCTGGTCGGTAAGATATCCAAATGGGAATTAATTATGGCTTGAGCAGGGAGTGAGATGCATATCGATCTGGCAGACGTGCCAAAGAGTGAGTCTGAAGGGGTTTTCACTGCCATCAAACAGGGTATCTATCCCTATGTTGAGTCGGTATTTGGCTGGGATGATGAGTTTCAGCGTGAGCGGCTAAGTCGCGTGTACCAGCCGCAATGGTTCTCATGGATCCTGCAGGGTGGTGAGCGTGTTGGTCTACTCTGCTGCAAGCCATACGACAATGCGCTGCACGTCCATCTGCTGATTATCTTTCCCCAGTATCAGGGTCGGCAGTTGGGTTCGGCCGTCATGGATCTGTTGCATCGCGAGGCAGAGCGTGAGGGGAAAAGCCGGGTGACCTTGTCCAGTTTTACAGGAAATCAGGGGGCAGTACGATTTTATGAGCGCCTCGGTTACAAAGTGGTGGAGAGTGACCAGGAGTTTGTCTCCTTGTCCCGGCCCTTGTTTCGTGAATATTGATGAGCAAATAATGGTTAATGGAGAGTGATGATGGCCATTCTGGATATTTTGACGGTACCCGATCCCAAGTTGAGAATTAAAGCTGAACAGGTTGAGGACATTACTGCCGTGCAGAGCCTGATTGATGACATGTTGGAGACTCTGTATACGACCGAGAATGGTATCGGGTTGGCGGCGACTCAAGTTGGCCGTAAAGAGGCAATTGTTATTATCGACTTGTCAGAGAGCAGAGATCAGCCGCTGATATTGATCAATCCGGCAGTGATAAGTGGTACTGACAAGGTATTCGGGCAGGAGGGATGTTTGTCCATCCCGGATTATTATGCTGATGTTGAGCGATATTCCTCGGTAGTTGTATCCGCATTGGATCGACATGGAAATCAACTCACTATGGAGAGCAGTGAGTTTTTGGCAATTGTGATGCAACATGAAATTGATCATCTTGATGGCAATCTGTTCATTGATTATCTTTCACCACTCAAGCAGCAGATGGCACTGAAGAAAGTGAAAAAATCTATCAAGTCTGCAAGCTAGTCCTCTCTGATGAGGATTTATTGATGGTTTATTTGTTGGGTGAGGGTGAGGAATGAAACTGACACGCTGTAATGCCATGAATACCCTCTCCATACACACTGTTTCTCCACGGCACGACCTATACAGACACGCATCTCAAGGCTAGGGAAGGTGCGAATAAGCGGGGAAATTCTTCTCGGCTGACTCAGTCATTTCATTTCTTCATGTTTGAGCCGATT